>JAOUOR010000071.1 GCA_029880245.1 Alphaproteobacteria bacterium | reverse complement strand
AGCCATGCAGCACCTGTCACTTCCCCGGCCGAACCGAAAGCAATCATCTCTGAATGCCCCAAGAAGGATGTCAAGTGTGGGTAAGGTTCTTCGCGTTGCTTCGAATTAAAGAACATGCTCCACCGCTTGTGCGGGTCCCCGTCAATTCCTTTGAGTTTTAACCTTGCGGCCGTACTCCCCAGGCGGTGTGCTTAATGGTTTCCCTACGTCACCGAAACCTTAAGGTTCCGACAACTAGCACACATCGTTTACGGCGTGGACTACCAGGGTATCTAATCCTGTTTGCTCCCCACGCTTTCGTACATGAGCGTCAATATCAGTCCAGTTAGGCGCCTACGCCACTGGTATTCCTCCGAATATCTGCGAATTTCACCTCTACACTCGGAATTCTCCTAACCTCTACTGAATTCTAGACTTGGAGTTTCAAAAGCAGTTCCGGGGTTGAGCCCCGGGATTTCACTTCTGACTTTCAAGTCCGCCTGCGCACGCTTTAAGCCCAGTGATTCCGAACAACGCTTGCCCCATTCGTATTACCGCGGCTGCTGGCACGAATTTAGCCGGGGCTTCTTCTATTGCTACCGTCATAATCTTCACAATTGAAAGAGCTTTACAACCCTAAGGCCTTCTTCACTCACGCGGCATGGCTGCATCAGAGTTTCCTCCATTGTGCAATATTCCTCACTGCTGCCTCCCGTAGGAGTCTGGTCCGTGTCTCAGTACCAGTGTGGGGGATCATCCTCTCAGACCCCCTACTGATCGTAGTCTTGGTAGGCCATTACCCCACCAACAAACTAATCAGACGCGGGCTGATCCTTGGGCGATAAATCTTTGGACCGAAGTCATTATAAGGTATTAGTATCCGTTTCCAGATATTATTCCTTACCCAAGGGTACATTCCCACGTGTTCCGCACCCGTGCGCCACTAACCCCGAAGGGTCCGTTCGACTTGCATGTGTTAGGCCTGCCGCCAGCGTTCGTTCTGAGCCAGGATCAAACTCTTAAGTTTGAATCCATCAAAATGCTCAAAAAAAGAATTTTTGGTTGTTTTGAAGTATAATGCTTCAAAACTGCTGTTGACTTTAATAATCAATGTAATTTCCGAAGAAATCACATCTGCGTATTTAAAGATATGATCTCGAAAGACCATATCTGTGCGTCTTGTATCCAAGATACACAGTCATTGCAGTTTTTTGTTTCATGTATCCAATACATATTACAAACACTGCTGCCTGCGTATCTCTTCTTTCCTGTTCACGATGTACAAGAATGCGAAAAAGGATAAACCTTATTCTGTTTTTTGAATATCTTGTATAGAGCATAAAGCACTATATAAGGTCAACAAAAATACGTCCTGAGGGGGTAAAAACTTAAATCCAAAGTCACCTCACCCTCGAGGCGTGAGGGGGGTTATACCGATATCGTATGCTGGTGTCAAACATGTTTTTACATTATTTTAATTTTTTTTTAAGTTAATGTTAAAAACCTTAATATTTTGTCCATCATTTACGTGTTCAATATTCCGTGATATTCAAAACTACCTCTTGCACACAATAAGTAAGAACAGTACTAATTATCAATGTTAGGATTGCAAGCACTCTATGACTTTTGCCTTATTACATATAATTGGTGCGGTGGCCCTCATGTTATGGGGGACAAGGATGGTAAAGAACGGCTTCACCAGAGCCTATGCAACGCATTTGCAAAAATTTATAGCCAAAAACACCAATAACAGGGTTAAGGCTTTTTTTGCAGGTCTGGGCGTTACTGCCGTTTTACAAAGTTCAACAGCAACCGCTTTAGTTGTATCTTCCTTCGCTTCTAAAAATCTGATTGGCACTGCGGCAGGCCTATCCGTTATGATTGGCGCAGATGTCAGCACAACGCTTGTTGCTCAAATTCTGACCTTTGATTTATCATGGATCATGCCGGGCTTTTTGCTGCTTGGCGTTATCATGCATCATTATTATGAGCACAAGGGGCGCAGACGACATTTGGCAAGAGCCTTTATAGGTCTCGGTTTAATCCTCCTGTCACTTAGCCTAATTAAGGAAACAGCTCTGCCTTTAGGGCAGTCAGAAACATTACCGCTTATTTTGAAACCGCTAGAAAGTGAGCCATTTATTGCACTTGTAATTGCGGCTTTGATGACCTGGCTTTTGCATTCCTCGCTTGCGGCAGTCCTCATTATTTCCTCATTCGCAGCAAGCGGTCTCGTTAGTATCCATCTCGGGCTATTACTGGTGCTTGGTGCGAATCTCGGCGGGGCTTTTCTTGCCTTTATCATGACCTATAAAATGGGTACTCAGGCAAAGCGTATAACAGGTGGCAATCTTCTAATGCGTGCCTTATCGGTTTTAATAATTATTCCCTTCATAGATGTTTTTGTCGATTTTTTTGGCGATCTCGGAATAGCAGGCAGTCGTGAGATTGTACATTTTCACACCTCCTTCAATGTTTTGTTAGCGATATTCTTCCTGCCTTTTGTGACCAACGTCTCGAAATTATGCCATTCCTTATTTCCAACACAAGAAGATGACATTAACAAAGACGAGCATCCTCAATATCTTGATAGCGCATCTTTGCAGTCCCCAACTATCGCACTTGCCAGCGCTGCGCGAGAAACATTGCGTGTTGCTGAAGTTGTGGAAGAAATGTTTGCTATGTCTATGACAGCCCTCAAAAAAGAAGATACCAAAATTCTGACACGGATTCATACTCTGGAAAAACAGGTTGATATCCTTCACCACGAAATCAAACTCTACCTCACACGTTTGAATGAAGAAACACTGGATCCGAAGGAATCGGATCGTTTTATCCAGATCATGGGCTTTTCGACCAATCTGGAGCATATTGGCGATGTTATAGATGTGAGCATCAGTGAATTGATAAAATCAAAAATCGAGAATAAAGTTCGGTTCTCGCAAGAAGGCTTTCAGGAAATTGTAGAGTTTCACCAGATTATCCTCAAAAACATGCAAATAGCGCAAGCCATATTTATGTCAGAAGACCCAAAATTGGCACGAGAACTTGTTGAAGGTAAAACCAAAGTACGCAATGCTGCAAGTAAAAGTACGCAGCGACACTTCCAAAGACTTAGAGAAGGTTTGCCTGATACTATTTCAACAAGTGCCCTTCACACAGATTTGATACGTGATTACCGCAGAGTCAATACTTATATCACGACTGTGGCTTACTCTATTCTAGAAAATGCAGAAGCCTATAAAGATCAGAGAAAAAGCGAATAATCGACTTTTTTCCGTTTAAGGATTCACAAATCCTCTTGATTACGGTAATATCACTACAACTGTATGTAAATCTCACTCCTCTGCCACACACTCAAAATGTCCGGAAAAACTCTCTCAGCCGCACTTATTATGTGCCTGCTAACGACAAGCGCAAGCGCTGATGAAACGCTGCGCCATGCTATATCTACTCCATGGCTGGAAGAACAAGACATCAAGCCACAGGTTTTGAGCCCTGAAAGCGCAGAAGTATTATTCCCCGATAGCACAAGCGCTGTTGAACCGGATGAAGAATCTGCCATTGAAAGTTACTATAATTCACGCCTGAACGATCAAAAACTGGAGCAATATGGTTATGATATTTTTGATAAACCTGCTCCGGATTACGATTCACCTCTTGGCGCCGTGCAAGATGATTATGTGCTCAATATTGGAGATAAGCTTAAGATTTCCTTCACAGGCCAGCGTAATGACCAGAAAGAATATATAATTGGTCCGCAAGGCACAGTTTTCATCTCTGACTTTGCGCCAATATCTGCTGCCGGACGAACCATTGCAGATGTTAGGGCAGAAATTAGCAAAACAGCAGAAAGCCAACTTAATCTGCAAGCTTATGTTTCTTTAGCCTCAATCGGGCAAATCGGTGTGCTTATTGTCGGAGAAGTCGACAAACCGGGCCGATATAATCTTACCGGCTTTCACAGTGCTTTGGACGCCCTCATTATTGCAGGGGGCATCAAAAAAGATGGGTCTTTGCGTAAAATCAAAATTATTCGTCAGGGACGGGGCTCTACGCTCGATTTATATGAACTGTTTCAAAATGGAGACTTCTCTGCGAGTTTCAATCTTCGCGATGGGGATCGCATCATTGTGCCCCCTATTGGTCCGACTATCGGAATTTCCGGCGATGTTAAACGATCCGGCATTTACGAGATAAGAGAAACTTCGGACCCCATGACAGGAAAACACGGTAGTGAACACCTTAGCTTGGTGCGCGCTATAGCCATGGGCGGAGGCCTTATATCCCCGCAAGAGAGTAATCGTTACCTCATGCTTAAGGAAGACCCGCGCACAGGACGTGATATTAGCCAGATGATCCAAGACCCGAATAAAGCTGTTCTCGAGAATGCATCAATCCTGATTGTTAAACGGGCATTATCACAGCGCTCAGGTACAGTCGAAGTGAAAGGCCATAGCAATCTCGCTGGATTGTATGATTTATCATACAATAAAAATCTATCGTCTTTGATTGGAAGCGCAGAAAATCTTAAATTAGACACTTACCCTTTAATTGGGATTATAGAGCGAAAAGATAAAACCCACTTTTCAACACAATTCATTTCATTTTCGATTCGAGGCGTATTAAAAAATAGTGATGATGTGGTTTTACAAGAATCTGATATCATTCACCTCTTCTCTAATGAAGATATAGACCAGATATTACGCATAAATAATAACGATACGTCCAATATTAAACATGGGGTTTTAGAGGATAAAAATTGGCAAAATACTGACCTGCACTCTTATCTGAATCAGCAAGTCATATATATACGGGGAGGCGTTAAAAAACCGGGACTCTACCCTATTGCTGAGGGTGTTACACTGGCAGATATTATTGCGACGGCCGGTGGCCTTTTAAACGAGGCCGACCCCCATAACATAGAGGTTTCATCGACAACGCCTGTGCCTAAAAGAATGAATATTGATCTGCATGAAATAGATCCTGACAGCATTACACTTCATGTGGGTGACACCATACGATTTAACAAGCACCATCATAAGATTGCCCGCCAGACTGTAACACTGTATGGGGAGGTGCGAAGCCCGGGAGAATATGATTTACTTCCCGGAGATAAAATGTCCGATCTTTTAAAGCGTGCCGGTGGCTTGACAGAAGCAGCCTACCCGGCAGGAGCTATCTTCAGTCGTGGGTCAGAACGCAAGGCCGAGGAAGCCCGTTATAAAGCCATGGCACAGGAAATAAAACGCTCTTTGGCCGCTTCGCTTCAAAGTGATAAGGAAAAGCCAAATGCCACACAAATCCAGACCGTACAAAATCTGGCCTCGGAGTTAGAGCATGCTAAAGGGCTGGGCCGGATTACAGTAGAGACAAACCCTTCTGTTTTAGGATATCGGCCAGAGCTGGATATCCTTCTTGAATCAGGCGACAAGATATTTATCCCGAAACGCCCTTTGACTGTGCGCGTTAGCGGTGAGGTGCTCTCTCCTGCTGTGTTACAATTTAGAAAAGAAAAGGACCCGATTGATTATATCCATGAAGCCGGCAGCTTTAGCTATTATGCGGATAAAGGCCGAGCTTTTGTAATGTTTCCTGATGGCAGCTCCAAACCCTTGAAGGCAAATGTCTGGAAACACGATCCTGTATTTATTCCTCCCGGCTCAACAATTATAGTTCCGCGCGATCCCAAGCCTTTTGACTTTATTGAAAGTGCCCGTGATGTTACACAAATCTTAAGCAACCTTGCCATTACATCTGTGTTGATAGATGATTTACGCGATTGATTGTAAAAGCTTTTCTGCACTAGAATAGCATCAATGACAACCGATAACAAAAAGCCCGTATTCAGCCTGATTACTGTCACTCTTAATAATCTTGAGGGACTAAAAAAAACCTATGAATCTATTGATGAGCAAACATCACATAATTTCGAATGGATCGTAATTGACGGCGCCTCGACCGACGGCACTTCGGACTTCCTTATAGAGTTACAAAAAAAACATGATTACCTGCTCTATTCCAGTGAAGAAGATGAAGGCATTTATCAGGCCATGAATGACGGTATTAAAGCAGCTAAGGGGCAGTATCTATTATTCCTCAATGCCGGAGATAAACTCGCCAGTCCTAAAGTTCTTGAAAAATTACAGCCTCTTGCCAACAAAAATCCCGATTTTATTTATGGAGATTCTCTTGAGATATCCCGCAAAGATACCAATAAAACGTTCTATAAACCCGCAAGGCGCTATAAAAACATGCCATGGGGCATGATTACGCATCATCAATCTATGCTTTATAGCCGGAAAGTCATTCGCGATCATAAACTCCTTTACCGTCAGATATACTCGATTTCTTCGGATTATGATTTCACATTGCGGTTTTTAAATAATGCCAAAAAGATTACAGCCATTCCCGCCCCGATCTGTATTTTTGAGCCAGGCGGAATTTCCCAGAAACATGCCTTTGAAGGTCGGCGCCAGCAATTCATAATCCGCGAAAATTTGAGACTGGTCTCTCAGGCTGAGAATGTCGGTATTTTTCTGGTACAAAGTCTTGTCTGGCATTTCCGCAGCCTTTTTCCAGCACTTTACGAGATGATAAAATCTACCAAGAAAGGTTAATACTCAAAACAGTCATTCCAGCGAAAGCTGGGATCTTGTGGCAAAAAGAGCTAGATTCCTGCTTACGCAGGAATGACAAAGAGAGATGAATTAAAGTCTTCGGATCATACGGCAATAGTGATAGCGGCTTTTGGCAAAATCCAGCCCCGCCTGTCCATCGCGGAAGCCCTGTTTCCAGATAAAGGCGTAGAAAAACATGATATAGGGACGTAAAAACGAGGTTCTTATCGTCTTTTTAAGAATTTCTCGCCACCACACAGGGTCTTGCGGCCATGCCCTACGCCTTGTCATTTCAGCCTCCCAATGCGCATAGCGTTGATGGCGTTCCTCCCAACTACGTTCATCTTCATAAGCATAATGCAGTAGAGGTTCTTTGATCTGGCCTATTCCCGATTGCTCAAACCCTTTTTTAAGCACAGGCTGATAATGCCCTTCAATCTCGCCCATCCCGTCAATATCCAGATCATCGACAATAGGAAATTCCATCTTGTGACGATTGAACAAGACCAACTTGTTATTGGCCATCCCGTAACTGAGTTTCTGCCCTTTCCAGACATATTGGCCTTTTACAAAATACCCTACCATGCCAAGCGGCGTTTTAAAAATTTCTGCTATTTCGCAGGTAATCTCAGGTGTTAAAACCTCGTCCGCATCCAGCCAAAACACCCAATCATACGTAATATTCAGGTTTTCAAGGCACCAGCCGCGCTTTTTGGGATATTGCCCGTCCCATGTATAAAGCTCTACCCGCGCCCCACAATCACGGGAAATTTCTGCAGTTTTATCGGTGCTGTGGGAATCAATGACAATAACTTCTCCGAAATTCCGGCAGGATTCCAAGCACCGCTCTATAGTCTTTTCCTCGTTTAAAGTCGTCACCAAAACCGAAACGGGAATCTTATCCATGCCTCTTGAACCCATAGAATATAAAACCCAGCAAGAACCCTGACAAAAGACTTATGGGATAAATCAGATACGGATCAGGCCATGAGGGATTTTCGGAAACAGATGGCGGCTCGACAATAGCCGCAGCAAAAGGCTGGTCCAGTGAAACAAACATCCGGAGACGCTCTTGTGCCATAAGGATATCGGTTAGAACGCGGCGTTGCTCCTTTTGGGTGGTTTTTTCAATTGAAGTCATCAAATAGCCTACACGTTCCTGCACATCACGCATGACGCTTTGACGGATTTGGGAATCGGCGACATGATGGATCAGACCCAAAAGCCTTTTTGCAAATTCAGAATCGGGGTGATAATAAACCATACGGCGCAGCGGCGTGCCGCTTACCGGCTCAATCGTTACACGGTCTTTGAGATAAGTTGATAGCTTTTCCGGTGTCCACGACTTTTGGCTGTCGGAAAACTCGAATGCACGATCAAAAGCCAAAGCGTCACGAACATCCTTATACTGAAGCAGGCTTTTGGCAATAGTTGCGCCATGAAAGCTGTTTTCGAATCGCAGAAAAGTCAGATCATTTGTTACCACGCCTCTTCCGGCTGCAATAGTACCCTCGTGCTGGGTTGGCTTGATATCAACCATCCCTGTAATCGGCACAACGGGTGAAAGGATCATTTCTGCGCGGTAAAAGGGCTGGGCCAGAGAATGGAATATGAACGCGCCGATCAAAAACATAGCCCCGAAAAACAACATGGGAAATTTAGCATCCCAGATATCCGAGACCAAATCAAATAGTGTCTTTTCTTTGGTCTCATTCATAACGCATTCATTATCCTGATTGATTATTTGACTTTTAAATCCTCGGCAATCAATTTTATGGCAAAGTTCAGCCAAGTGTCTATAGAATTTTCCGGATTATAGGTTTTGCGGGCTTCTGCCGCACCTTTATGAGCCGTAAACCACGCCTCTCCATCACTGAGATAAAAAAGAATAGCTTCGGCCAAAAGCTCGGCACTATCATTTGAAACCAGTAATCCAGCCTCAAACTCCTTAATTGCCTCCGAAACTTCGCTGTTTTCAGGGCCAATAAAGATCACCGGGCGAGCCACAGCTATGGCAGAATAGAACTTGCTGGGCACTAAAAGGCCACAAGCCTCATCTTTCATACTTACCAAATGCACATCGCCGCTTTCCATGATCTCCCGCAATCTCTCAGGCGGCTGATAGGGTAAAAGCTTGATATTGTGCAAATGACGCTTGGCACGTTGTTCCTGCACATAGTCAAAACGTGAACCATCCCCGACAAATACAATTTCGGCGTCTACTTTCTTATCACTCAGTATTTCTGCGGCGTCCAAAATAATATTCACGCTATGGGCCCGCCCTATATTACCGGCATAAAGCAGCCTGAATTTATCGCTCTTATGTTTGATTTGCTCTGCGTGTGGACGCGCGGCATCTTCCGATACAGGATAATGCTCTGCAATTTTCTTCATATCTCTTTGTTGGAAATCAGGATTATTCAGTTCTGTATCGGCCCAATTGGGTATAAATTCAAGCTTTTCAAGACCCACTCCCTGATGGACCAGATTTTCGCCCATACATTGTCCATTGACCACTATTTTATCACATGACCTCATTGATTCCAGATTAAGGGTTTTCATAAACTTCATCAGAAAACTTGGCATTTTTGTACCGATAACTGGAAAAAGGTCAGGATAGAGATCCTGACACCAATGAACGTGATGGCTTTTCTTAATCCATGCTACAATACGCCCCACATAAATCAGGAGTGGCGGATCAGTCATAGTCACAATCAGATGCCGGCGCTTTAAGCGCAAAGCAAGAGCCAGCATCTTGATCCAGACCCACATATACACAAATGCATTAGATGGCTTTTCCGGACCCTTAACACGAATAATTCTCACGTTTTTTTCCCGTCCTTGTCCGGCGACAGGACCACTGGCGATAATGGTCACATGCCACCCCTCACGCGCCATCTTCACAGCCAAATCCCGCAGGACGCGCCCTGTCGCCCCACGTGTTGGCGGGTAAATACGATTCATGAACAGAATATTGGGACGTTTCATAAATTTACAGTAAGCACTTAAGATGATTCGGAATTACGTAAGTATATCAAAGACACAGGAATCATCAAAAGCACTAAACCGAAATCCAGAGATTTAAAGCTGGCATAAAGTAATAAATCAATCAAAACAGGCGCTAAAATAGCCAAACCCAGCACAGGATTTATGAGGATAACCCGAATCAATCGTTCCAAAATCCCTGCAATATAAGCACTTGCAAAGATTAGTCCACAGACCCCCATTTTTAACAGCACGCTTGAGAAAAAATTATGTGTAAAATTCACGCGTAAATTTGCAACAGCCGGAGAATGGAATGTTCCACCCCATCCTGTCCCGAAAAGAAAATGAACAGGATCCGCGCTCAAAATTTGCCAAACGGCTTTAAATTCCTCTGGCCGCATATTTAGTCCGACCTTGTCATTTTTCTCGAAGAACTGGCTTACTTGCGGATTATAGGTCATAAAAACCACGTAAGAGGCCATCACTACCAATAAAAACGGAACAAATGATTTCCGGGGTTTTAGCCAAAGAAAATACGCTGATATTGCAATGAGATAAAAACACACCGACCCAATAGAAGCGCGCTGCACAGTCTCAATCATCGCTATAATCGGTAAAGACGACAAACCAAACAGGGTAATACCCGCAAGCATGTAAAGTTTATTTTGCCCTTGAGAGTAAAATGTCATACCTCCCCCAAGCAAAAGCAAGCAACTCAAGAGTACGGTGGGCATATTTTCCAGATAAAGCAGGTCTTCATGGAAAAAGATAGAGCGCAGGGAAAAAACCAAGCCAATCACGATGATTCCCGCCGTTAAAATATATATAAACTGCACGTTTTGTTTGATAACAGGGTAGAAAAATAACGGCAAAAACAAATAGAGAAAAGGAATAATATCACGAAGCATTACCCATAGGATTTGGCCCTGCATAGCGCCTGTCAGGGAAGATATAACAAGCCCGTAGATCAGAAAAATCTGCCCTGCCCCGATCCAGAACGTATTTTTATCTATGGCTTTAAAGGACTCAA
>JAOUOR010000070.1 GCA_029880245.1 Alphaproteobacteria bacterium | reverse complement strand
AAAGCCGAACCTGCTAAACCTTGCTGTACCATGTCGCTCTGGCCTGACCGTGCCGGATCAGATAACCGCCCTCGACCAATTCACCCAGACGAAGTTTAAGCGTGGAGCGCTTACCGCGCGTTAGACGCTCGATTTCTTTCATGCTCAAGCGATCATGCTTTTCAAATAATTTAAGGATTTTAGTTGATAGCGCCGGCATATTAACTATTTCACCGCCGCGCTTTTCCATCCGTACTTGTAATTTGTTCTTTTGTTCAATCAGAAGCGAAAAGAAAAACTCCATCCATGATTCCCAGTCAATCTGCCCTTGTGCAAGCGTTTCTTGTGTATGCTTGAGAACTTCAAAATATTCCTTCCCGCGCATATTGAGAATAGAATCAAGCGTTGAATATGGTGCATAGCTATATCCAGCCTTAAACATCAGCAAAATGACTAATAGGCGCGCAAGCTTCTGGTTACTTTTATCAAATGGGGCAAGCTGGAGAAATACGGCGATAAAAACTCCAATTACGATTAAGGGATGCTCTTCCTTTTTTTCAAAAGCTTCTTCCACCCATTGCATTAAACGCGGCATCAGTGCGCGGATTTCCTCTGGCCCGGCGGCCTCAAGCTCGCCAATAATACCGCTGTCACTCTTGATCATTAAGGTCGTTGGTCCGTCACGATACAGGCTCATTTGCTTGGCCCCCGTAAATAAGGCGTGCAGGCGACACAATAACTCTTCATTCAAGGGTTTACCCTGCCAGGATTTTGCAATATCCTTGAAATTGCGGCCAAAGCTAGATACGTCGCTCAGGAGTTGAAGCGAGGTTGTATGACTTTCCATCGCACCCCACGCACCTTTGAACTCATCTACTTCACAGGCGAGTTTGAGCAATTTCGGTGAAATTCGTAAATTCTGGAGTCCCAACATGATTAGCCGATTATAGCCGCAGGTGATAAAATATCAATTAGTGATTTATAAAAAAATCTACATTCGTTCGGGCACTTGAATTCCAAGCAATTCCAGAATTGTAAGTAATTGTCTATGGGTTTGCTGGCAGAGTTTCAGCCGTGAGAGCTTTGATACTTCATCACTTTCCGACAGGATATGGCAGTTCCCGTAAAAGGAGCTGAACTCCTGCGCCAGTTTATAGGCATAGTCACATAATACATGCGGCGTATTATGTTTAAGCGCATTTTTGAAATGATCCGGGAAGGCTCCGAGCAGTAAAGCCAGTTCACGGTCGGCATCTTCGATTTTATAGGGCGCATCAATATGCTTGTCGATTCCCGCTTTTTTGAGCAAGGATTGTATGCGTACAGCCTGATAGAGCAGATAAGGCCCCGTTTTCCCCTCGAATGAGGTCATCCGGTCAATATCAAAGACATAATCGGCGATGCGGTTATTCTGGAGGTCAGCAAATTTCAACGCGGCAATCGCGACCTTATGAGCCACATCTTTACGTTCTTCCTCGTCCATATCCTTGGCAAGCTCGGCTTCATCAAGACGCGCGGTTGCTTTTTCAATGCCCATCTCGATAAGGTCTTCGAGCTTCATCACGCCGCCTGCGCGGGTTTTAAACGGTTTACCATCGGGACCGTTCATCGTGCCAAAACCGGCATGGATTAGTTCGACATGATTTATACCCGGAGCAATTTCTCCCTTTTTCGCCGCCCGAAAAACCTGCTCGAAATGCAAGGATTGGCGTTGATCGACAATATAGATGATTTTTTTAGGCACATGGCTTTTCATCCGGTCAATAATCGTCGCCAGATCGGTCGTCCCGTAAAGCACTGCCCCATCGGATTTCAGCAAGATAAGCGGCGGAACTTCCTTATTATCATCCTCTTTGGACACATCAATAATCAACGCACCGTCATCTTCATAGGCAATTCCACGGGATTTGAGGTCCTCGACCATCGGATCAATAAAAGGGTGAGCATCGCTCTCGCCCTTCCATTCATCGAAATGAACGCCTAGCGCATCGAAATTCTTTTTCATGCCTTCAATCGAAACATCGATAAATTCGCGCCAACGTTTTGTGTATTCAGTATCACCGTCCTGTAATTTGCGCGTTGCTTCACGGGCCAGAGCCATACGGCCTTCATCTTCTTTACACGCGGCTGAAGCTTTGGGGTAAATCTCGGCGAGCATCTCCATCGTGATTTCACCGTCATATTTCATCAATTCAAGCTCGGACAGGATCATCCCCATCGGCGTTCCCCAATCCCCCATATGGACATCACCAATTGTATGATAGCCTGCATAATCATACAGTCGGCGCAGGGAGTCACCAATGATAGAGCTGCGTAAATGCCCGACATGCATGGCTTTGGCAATATTCGGTCCGCCATAATCCAGAACAATAGTTTCGGCATCAGAGTGTTTTTCAATGCCAAGATTTTCATCTGTTGAAAGCTTGCCCAGAAAGGCGGAGATATACTCATCCTTGAGTGTAATATTGATAAAACCCGGCCCGCCAATGGATAGGCTTTCGAATATGTCATCCCGAGAGAAAGACCGCAGGTCTGTAGTCGAGGGATCTTTTTTGGATCCCTCCACGCGGCTATCGCCTTGGTCGGGATGACAATTTTGTATCTGGTCAATAATGCTCTGTGCGATTTCTCGCGGGTTTTTCTTTAAAGGCTTGGCGCAGGCCAAAGCGCCATTACACTGGAACTGCGCGTCCTGCCCCTGCCCCGACACTTGCACACGCGCATGCTGCACGGGTAAGTCCAGCGCCGTGAATGCGGCTTCAAATATCTCGGTCAGGTTTTGGGTTAATGAGGGCATACCTAAACATCAATATTCGATTTCAAAGCATTATCCTGTATGAATTCACGGCGGGGTTCGACCACATCGCCCATCAGGGTCGAGAATATTTCATCAGCCTTGATGGCATCGGCAACGCCGACTTGCAGAAGTGTGCGCACATTGGGGTCAAGCGTGGTTTCCCAGAGCTGCTCCGGGTTCATTTCCCCGAGACCTTTATAGCGCTGGATGCTCAAACCTTTACGTCCGATTTCCTGCACTTTGTCATAGAACGCCGCAGGACCATTTACTTTTGCAATCTGTTTGGTCTTGTCATTCGTATCGCGGATAATCACAGGATTGACGAAAACGTCCTGTAGCCAGTCTTTCGCACCGTCAAGTCTGCGTGCATCGGGTGAGCGCACACGATCAGCAGAAATTTTAATCCGCTCGGTCACGCCGCGCACTGTCTTCTTGAATGTGTAGCCCTTATCCAGTGTATATGTCCCGCTCCAGCCTTTTGCGTTTTTCGGCTCCAGTGCATCAAGGCGGGCAGATACTTGATCGGCGTAATCCTGACCTGTTTTTTCATCCGAATAGATATTTTCATCAAACGCGCCCGCAATAGCTGCTTGCTCAACGACGCGGCGGTTTCCGGTGCGCTGTGACAGGGAATTGATAGAATTTCTAAGGGTGCGTGACTTGACCAGCAAATCCTTTAGATCATAGCCGCTTCTGGCATGGCCGTTACCATCCTCAATCATCACATCGGCCAGAACCATATCAATCAAATAATCTTCCAAAGCGCGATCATCCTTAAGATACAGCTCATTGGACTTGCCGCGCTTGACCTTGAACAAAGGCGGCTGCGCGATATATAAATATCCACGCTCGATCACTTCGGGCATATAGCGAAAAAAGAAGGTCAGCAGCAATGTGCGGATATGCGAGCCGTCAACATCAGCATCCGTCATGATAACAATCTTATGATAGCGGGCTTTTTCTATGTTGAATTCATCCGGCCCTATAGAGGTCCCCAAGGCCGTAATCAGCGTGCCGACCTGCTCGGAAGATAGAACTTTATCAAAACGTGCGCGTTCCACGTTCAGGATTTTTCCTCGCAAAGGCAAAATAGCCTGATTATGGCGATCGCGGGCCTGTTTTGCAGAACCTCCAGCTGAATCCCCCTCAACGATGAAAATTTCGGAAACGGCCGGGTCTTTGGACTGGCAATCCGCCAGCTTACCCGGCAGGTTGGAAACATCCATCACGCCCTTACGGCGAGTGAGTTCACGGGCTCTGCGTGCAGCTTCACGGGCTGTAGCAGCCTCTACAATCTTGCCGACAACCTGCTTGGCTTCGGTGGGGTTTTCCTCAAGCCATGTGCCCAAATGCTCGGCAATAGCGCCTTCGACCACAGGACGCACCTCAGAAGAGACAAGCTTATCCTTGGTCTGTGAGGAAAATTTCGGATCGGGTACTTTGACCGAAAGAACACAGGTCATGCCTTCGCGCATATCCTCGCCGGTGAGTTTAACCTTTTCCTTTTTAAGCAAACCTTTTTCTTCGGCGTATTTGCCCAAAACGCGGGTTAATCCACCGCGAAAACCGGCTAAATGCGTACCGCCATCGCGCTGGGGGATGTTATTGGTAAAGCATAGCATTGTCTCGTGATAGGCATCGGTCCATTCCAGCGCAACTTCCACCGTAACACCGCCTGCTTCATCAAAGGCTTTCAGGGAAATCGGTTTATTGAAGATGGATTTTTTGGTGCGGTCCAGATATTCGACAAAGCTCTCTATTCCACCTTCAAAATGCAGATGGGAAGACAGCCATTCTTCTTCATTTTCAGATCGGCGGTCAGAAATATAAATATTCACACCGGAATTCAGGAACGCCAGCTCCCTAAGGCGGTTTTCCAATGTCTTAAAATCAAACTCGGTTTGTGTGAACGTGTTGGTTGAGGGCAAAAACGTTACCATTGTTCCTGTACGCTCGCCATCATCAAGATCGCGGGTTGGCTTTAAGTCTTCAAGAGCTTCTCCGTGTTTGAAGCGCATATACCATTCCTTGCCCTCGCGCTTGATATGCAAATCCAGATATTCGGACAAGGCGTTCACCACGGACACACCAACGCCGTGTAACCCACCGGATACCTTATAGGAGTTATCATCGAACTTACCGCCTGCGTGAAGCTGCGTCATGATAACTTGCGCGGCGGAGACTTTTTCTTCCTTATGCTCGCCCACAGGAATACCGCGACCATTATCCTTCACGGTAACCGAGCCATCCGCATTTAAAATCACATCAATGCGATCACAATATCCCGCCAGAGATTCATCAATCGCGTTATCAACCACCTCATAAACCATGTGGTGCAAACCCGTGCCGTCATCCGTATCACCAATATACATCCCCGGACGTTTACGAACCGCTTCAAGACCGCGCAAAACCTTAATGGAATCTGCGCCGTACTCATCATTATCCCCGATACTTACCTTTTTTTCTGTGCTCTTTTCGGTCATAAAATATTGCCTTTATTTTTACACTTTTTACCTTGTCACGATTCGCTTTTGATTGACCCTTATTTATAGCAGGGAAGCACCCCCGAACCAAACCGAAAAGACTGATTTTTCTAAGTTTTTTGATGTTAATCGTATTAGGGAATGATATATTAAGAAATTCATGCTAAAAAGCATATGAGGAACGCATTTTTTAGACATAAAAACATAAAAAGATGAGCAAAAGAACAGCAAAAATAACCCGCAAGACTAATGAAACAAACATCTCTGTTTCCGTTAATCTTGACGGCAGAGGCAAGGCGGATATCAGCACAGGGATCGGCTTTTTCGATCACATGCTGGAACAGCTTGCCAAGCACTCGCTGATTGATATGGAGATCAAATGTAAGGGCGATTTGCACATTGATGCGCATCACAGTGTCGAGGATTGCGGCATTGCTCTGGGCCAAGCTTTGAAAGAAGCTTTAGGAGATAAAAAAGGTATTCGCCGTTACGGGCATTTTGACCTTGTGATGGATGAAGCACGCTCAAGCGTTGCTCTGGATTTTTCCAACCGCGCCTATCTGGTATGGAAGGCAGAGTTCACAAGTGCCGCCCTCGGTGAAATGGATACGGAATTGTTCCGTGAGTTTTTTCAAGCTCTAGCAGGTGCTGGCGGGATAACACTGCACATCACAAATCTCACAGGCTTTAACAATCACCACATCGCCGAGAGTATCTTTAAGGCCACGGCCAAAGCGCTGCGCATGGCTGTAGAGACTGATCCCCGTGCTGGCGATCAACTACCGAGTACGAAGGGCGCCTTGTAAGACCTAAAGAAATTTTAGGTTAGGTATCCAGAAAACTACGCAATTTCCGTGAACGGCTGGGGTGTTTGAGCTTACGCAGGGCTTTGGCTTCGATCTGACGGATACGCTCGCGCGTTACGTTGAATTGTTGCCCGACTTCCTCAAGGGTATGGTCCGTATTCATCCCGATCCCGAATCGCATCCGAAGCACGCGCTCTTCCCTCGGAGTAAGAGAAGCCAGAACGCGGGTCGTTGTTTCGCGAAGATTGGAGTGGATCGCACTTTCCACCGGAAGGATGGCGTTTTTATCTTCGATGAAATCACCCAGTGAGGAATCTTCTTCATCTCCGATCGGGGTTTCAAGGGATACAGGCTCCTTGGCGATTTTCAGGACTTTGCGCACCTTATCAAGCGGCATATGCAAACGCTCGGCCAGTTCCTCAGGCGTTGGCTCGCGGCCAATTTCGTGCATCATCTGGCGGGATGTACGCACAAGCTTATTGATGGTTTCAATCATATGAACCGGAATACGGATCGTTCTGGCCTGATCTGCAATAGAGCGCGTGATAGCCTGTCTGATCCACCATGTCGCATAAGTCGAGAATTTATAGCCGCGGCGATATTCAAATTTATCGACCGCCTTCATCAAGCCGATATTTCCTTCTTGAATCAAATCAAGGAATTGCAGACCGCGATTCGTGTATTTCTTGGCAATGGAAATCACGAGACGAAGATTGGCCTCGACCATTTCTTTTTTGGCACGCGCGGCTTCTTTCTCACCTTTTTGCACAGTCCCAACAATGCGGCGAAACTCGGCTATGGGGAGCATAGCTTCTTCCGAGATCAAAGAAATGTGATCACGCATCTTATTCACATCTTCTGTGTGCTTTTCGGCAAATTTAGCCCAGCCCTTGCCTTTTAACTTTGCAACACGTTCCATCCATGACGGATCCAGCTCAGAGCCGTAATATTCCTTCAGGAAATCCTCGCGTTTGACCTTGCAATCTACAGCCATACGCATCATTTTGCCTTCTATGCTGACCAGTTCGCGGTTTACGGAATAAAGACGGTCAATTAACTGCTCAATTCGGGCATTATTCAAATGCACCTCATTCATATGAGCGATCATTTCTTCTTTTAATTCCTGATATTTTTTATTTGTAGCCGCCTTGGGTTCATCGCCTTTTTGCAAAGCATCCAGACGTTCGGCCTGAACCTTTTGCATTTTCTTATATGTCTTTTGAATATCGGCGAAAATTTCAAAAACTTGCGGAGCAAGTTCCTCTTCCATCACAGACAAGGATACCGCGGCTTCATCATCCTCGTCTCCATCATCCCCATCTACGTTGCCGTCTTCATCACCTTCTTCTAATTCGCCTTCGTATTCCTCGTCTCCGGTTTTAGGTTTTTCAACCTTTTGCGGCTCGGGTTTTTCTTTTTTTACTATTTGAATTTTTTCCGGTTTCTTCCCTTCCGCATCTCTCTCGACAGATGCGGCGGAAACATCAACCTCGGGACCTTTATACGTCGCGTCGAGATCAATAACCTCCCGTAGTAAAATATCCCCGGCCTGAAGCGCTTCATACCACGCAATAAGTGATTCGATGGCGAGCGGGCTTTCACACATCCCGCCTATCATCAATTCACGACCGGCTTCTATGCGTTTGGCAATCGCGATTTCGCCTTCGCGTGAGAGCAGTTCGACTGCGCCCATTTCACGCAAATACATGCGCACAGGGTCATCGGTACGACCCGAATCATCATCGCTTATATTCCCGCCGGCTTCGTAATCACTGTCACTATCGTCACCATCCGAATCATCATTGGACTTGCCTTGCGCATCATCATCACCAGATGCATCATCATCGCTCTCGACAAGCTGAATTCCCATATCAGACAAAGCCGACATGGCATCATCAATCTGCTCGGAAGAAAAGTTTTCTTCCGGCAAAGCCCTGTTAAACGTATCATAAGTCACGAAACCTTTTTTCTTACCTTCAGCCACCATTTTCTTAATGACGTCGGCAAATGTGCCTTTTTTGATTTCGTCCTGACTTTCTTCCTGCTGTTTTTTACTCACAACCATATCCCGATAAATACCCTATCCGCATTCGATAAAATTAATCATAACCAGACAGATATTCAAAGCGCAAAGCACTGATTTAAAAAACTATCCATAAGATTGACCTACAGAATTTCTAATAGCCTTCTGCAGTTTTCATAGATATTAAATGCCGTAGCTTTGTTTCTTCTTCCTCACTAGAATCCAGATACGCTTTTTTCCATCTGCCTTTTATTTCTCTCTCCAGTTCAGCCTCATTCGCATCATTTACATAGGCCAGAAATTTTTCTGCAACCTCTTCCTCATTCGCTCGGGGAGAAGAAAAAGATGCGTGAACATAAACAGATTCGTTTAAGATGTCACCAATTTCTTGTGAAAAACCCGAATTTTTTAATGATTCGAGCAATTTATCCCGGGACATATCGGGATTCTCATTCAAATTCATAATAATAGTGCTCTTTAAATGCTCATAGTCAGGATGCGGCATAGCCATATTTACGAAATATTCTTCCGCCCGCTCAAAGATATGCGGATGGTTGATCATCGCGGCCAATATGACTTTAGGGGCAATCGTATTGATTTGCGTCGATGGCGGCCTCGGGGGTTTAAGAGATGAAAATTTTGATTTCTGCCGATCTTTATCATAAAAACCACTCTGGCGCGGCGGAAAAAATGTCTCCGAAATTTTTTGCTTGAGCAAAGTGCGATAATGCACCTGCACATCACGATTGGCTATTTTATCTATTGTGTTATTCAAAGCTTTTACAACACCAGCGCGTGATTCGGGGGTTTTAAAATCACGTCCTTGCATCTGGTTTTGCCAAATAAATTCGATCAGCGAGGTTGGCCTATCCAAAAAGCGTTTTAACGCCGCAGCCCCGTTTTTCTGTACCAGCGAATCAGGGTCTTCGCCTTCCGGCAAAAAAGCAAATGACACTGATTTTCCCGGCTCAAGCAAGGGCAGGATATTTTCCGCGACTCTCTGCGCTGCCCGTTTTCCGGCATTATCGCCATCAAAGCACAATACGGGCACAGATTCATCAGATGGAATCATCTTCCAAAGGGCCAGAATTTGTTCGGAGGTCAAGGCCGTGCCCATCGGAGCAAGCGCTCCATTAATACCGGCTTGCGCACAGGCAATCACATCCATATATCCTTCAACCACTAACACTGTCTGCCCATCCGCAGCCGCTCTTCTGGCCTGCGGTTCACCATAAAGCATATGCCCTTTGCGAAACAGGGCAGTCTCTGATGAGTTGATATATTTAGGTGGCTCGAAATCACTGCGAGTCGGCGGCCTTATATGCTCAGGTAATATCCGCCCGCCAAAAGCCACGACGCGGTTACGGCGATCAATCACAGGGAACATCACGCGTCCACGAAAAAACGCATAAGGCTCTGTCCCGCGCGTAGAGGGTTTGAGCACGCCCGCCTCAATCATATCCTTTGATGTATACCCCTTGCCTTCCAGATATTTACGAAGCTCTTGCCCGTCCTCTGGCGAAAAGCCAAGCCGAAAGGTTTTAATTGTCTCAATGGAAAAGCCGCGATCTGTGATATAAGATAATGCATCGCGGTTGCGCGGATCAAACAGATAGCGCTCAAAAAAGTCGGCTGCCTCATCCATCAGTTCATACAAATCTTTTTGCTTTTTGGCTTTTTTGGCCTCTTGCGGGTTAAACTCCGGCATCTGAAGACCCGCTTCGGCGGCCAGAACTTTTACCGCATCTATAAAAGGCAGATTTTCATGCTCGATTATAAATTTGATAACGTCACCATGCGCGCCGCACCCGAAACAATGGTAAAAGCCTTTATCGTCATTCACTGTGAAAGATGGTGTTTTCTCATGATGGAAGGGACAACAGCCTTTATATTCACGCCCTGCCCTGGTCAGCTTGACTTTACGCCCGATAATTTCGGAAAGCGTCACATGATTTCTTATTTCATCCAAAAACTGTGGAGATATTGCCATTTCTTGTATTTAGCAAAATTTCCGAGTCGCCGCTATAGCCATTCCCATTTATTTTTGCACAGCGTTATTCGTCGCTCACCTATGCTTTATACGCTTCGCTCCTCATGCCTTGTGTAAAAATAAAGCGAAACGGCTATACAGGGAAAATGTGACAAAAAAGCATCACAAAAAAACAAAAAAGGCATTTTTTAACTATTTTTAGACTTGAAATTTGTACTTTTTAAACTTTATACCTATATTATAAGTATAGAGGTTCGTTAAAAAAGATGGGCTTTTGAGTCGATCATTTTATGAAATCGCATATTTTGAGATAACAAATACGGAAGTTAGGTTTGGTAGATGCCGGAGATATTTTCAAAAAACGCAAAAATCAATGTCATTGAATATGGTGAAAACTGCAGTTCTTTTCCTCTTTGGGACCAGTTTAGAGCAAGAGTAGCCGCTTTTTTTACCAAAAATAATTCATAAAAACTGCGTTAAAAATATTGATCTTTAAGCCAATTTTTTACGAACGATTGCCCCCGCGCGCGCCATATCAACCTGACCGGCATATTTTGTTTTT
>JAOUOR010000019.1 GCA_029880245.1 Alphaproteobacteria bacterium | reverse complement strand
GCGTTATATAGAAGAAGATCAGAAAGTTACGCCCTTGAAAGAATTGCAAGGGCTGATCTGGGAAGAAGGCTATAAAGACGGTGAATTAAAAGGGCATATTTATGATGATGCTTTGGAGTGTCTTAAAGACTGGCACAAAAGCGGGATTAAGATCTATATATATTCTTCCGGTTCTATTCATGCGCAAAGATTGCTTTTTGGAAATACGGAGAGCGGAGATTTAAACGGGTTGTTTGATGGAAATTTCGATACAACCACCGGTCCTAAAAAGGAGGTTGAGTCTTACGAAAAAATTATTACTGAGATCGGTATGCCGGCGGAAGATATTTTATTCCTTTCTGATTGTGTGGAAGAGATTGATGCTGCGGCTAAGGCGGGGATGAATGTTGTTATTCTGGATCGTGAAAAGTGCCTGACTGATAATCAGCCATATAGTGTCGTTCAGAGTTTTAACGAGATTTTCGGAGATAATCAGGATCATCATATAGAGGCTCACGGATAAGCTCATGAAAATTAATAATGTGCATTACAGATCAATAGCTTTGAATGATGATGGCTGGTCGGTGCGTATTTTTGATCAACGAAAATTACCGTGGGAGCTTGTTTTTGTTCATCTTGAGACGATGGAACAGGCAGCGAGGGCAATTTCCGAGATGTGGACGCGCGGCGCGCCGTTACTATCGGCAACGGCGGCTTATGGCTTTTGTTTGGCTTTGCGTAAGGATGCTTCTGACGAAAACCTTGATGCTGCGTATAAGATTTTGTTGGCAACGCGCCCGACCGCTGTGAATTTACGCTGGGCTTTGGACGAGATGAAAGAGGCTACGCAAGGGCATAGCGGGAAAGCGCGAGTGGACGCTGCTTATAAACGGGCCGAGGAAATATGTGATGAGGATGTCGAGATCAATCGCAAGATAGGGGAGAACGGTCTTAAAATCCTGCGTAAACTCTCGCAAGAAAAGAACGGCGCGCCGATCAATATTCTAACGCATTGTAATGCCGGGTGGTTGGCGACTGTGGATTACGGCACGATTACCGCGCCGATTTATCTGGCCCATGATGAAGGGATTAAGGTTCATGTCTGGGTGGATGAGACGCGCCCGCGTAATCAGGGTGCATCCTTGACAGCCTATGAACTTTCCCAGCATGGTGTGCCGCATACAGTCATAGCTGATAATGCAGGTGGGTTATTGATGGAGCGGGGGCAGGTTGATTTATGTCTTGTCGGTACGGATCGTGTAACGCGTAACGGTGATGTCTGTAATAAAATCGGGACTTATCTTAAAGCTCTGGCGGCCAAGGATAATGACGTGCCGTTTTATATTGCTTTGCCATATCCAACGATTGATTATTCTATGGAAAGCGGGGATATGGTGCCGATCGAGGAAAGATCGGAGCAGGAAGTCACCCGAATTGCAGGGCTAAGTGATACAGGCGATGTTATGGAGGTGCAAATTACGCAGTCCAGAGCCTATAATCCGGCCTTTGATGTCACGCCAGCGCGGCTTGTGAGTGGGTATATCACGGAACGCGGGATATTAGAGAAAGTATGTAAAGAGGATTCCGATGAGCCTGTTTATGCCGATATAGCGGCTTAGAGGGCAAAAGAGTCGGTTTTATTTGCACTCGCGCAGCTTTTATGTGTAGAATATTGGGAACAACTTATAACAAATGGTGAGTTATTGTGGTTACAAGTCTTTTTAATGGTGAGAGTGGTATTGAAGCTGTAAGAGAAATGCGGCAGCCGGAGGAATGGACGATTTCTTGGCTGGCTGCTCAAGCAGTGGATTATAAGAAGCTTCACTGGAATATAGGTGACCGGAATATTTCGCCAAATGATAAACACCTTATTCTTGTTAATAGTGGTAATGATGATGCTCTTAGAGAATATATGGAGACCATGGATACAAATGGCGGGCGTTCGTCTAATAATAATAATGTGACGGCGCGTCTTGGTGATGCGATGGTGGAAGGCATTGATCGTAGCACGGCGGATGAAATGCTCTCAGGCGATACTTCGTTTGTGGCTAAAAAAGAGTCTTTTGAAGAGCGGAAAGCAGATCATTATTCCAATGATGATCCTCCTAAGACAGTTAATGAAGTCAAGCCGCCTGAAGATACTTTTGCGAAAGGTCCTCAGGGCCCATTTGGTGTTCCCAGATTCGGCTAAATCATTTTTCAAAAATCCTCTTGCATTTATCCTTTCAATTATACTATTGTCCGCCCGATGCGTGGAAACGCATTTGGTTGTGGGAGGTTGTTGTCTGAATAAGACCATAGACAAGCCGGACCACATAGTTCTCCAATATTGCTATTGAAAAGGAGAAAGACAATGGCAAAGAAAATTTCGGGTTATATTAACCTGACAATTATAGGCGGCTCTGCAAATCCGTCTCCACCGGTTGGTCCTGCTTTGGGTCAAAAAGGTGTGAACATCATGGAATTCTGTAAGGCTTTTAACGCCAAGACAGAAGACCAAAAGGGGATTCCTATTCCGGTTGTGATTACCGTATATGAAGACCGCTCTTTTGACTTTATCACAAAGACACCTCCTGCAAGTTACTTTATCAAGCAGGCTGCGAAGTTGCAGAAAGGCTCCAGCACGCCGGGTCGCGCTGTGGCAGGTCAAATCCGTCGCTCGCAAATCAAGGAAATTGCAGAGAAGAAAATGCAGGATCTGAATGCGAATGATATTGATGCGGCAATGTTAATTATTGAAGGCTCGGCACGTTCTATGGGCGTCGAAGTCGTGGAGGGTTAAGTTATGGCGAAGAACACTAAAAACAATAAAAAAGCCCTTGAACTTGTAGATCGTACAAAATTTTATGATCTTAAGGAGGCTATCGAGGTTTTGAAGAAATGTGCGAAAAATCGTAAATTCGACGAGACATTCGAGATTTCACTAAACCTTGGTGTAGACACAAAGCATGCTGATCAGCAGGTCCGTGGTATGGTGACATTGCCGCATGGTACAGGTGCCTCTGTAAAGGTTGCTGTTTTTGCTAAAGATGATAAGGCGAAGGAAGCGAAAGCTGCCGGTGCGGATATTGTCGGTGCTGAGGATTTGGTTGAGAAAATCCAGAAAGGCGAAATCGAGTTTGATCGTTGCATTGCAACACCTGACATGATGGCTCTGGTTGGCCGCGTGGCAAAGGTTCTTGGTCCGAAAGGTCTGATGCCTAATCCCAAGCTTGGTACGGTGACACCTGATGTGAAGAAGGCTGTTAGTGAAGCCAAAGCCGGTTCGATCGAATTCCGCGCCGAGAAAGCCGGCATTGTTCATGCAGGAGTAGGCAAGGTTTCTTTTGATGATAAAAGTCTGGCTGAAAATGTTTCCGCTTTTGTCGCGGCAATCAAAAAAGCCAAGCCGGCAGGTGCAAAAGGTACGTATATTCAGAAAGTATCTGTAACGTCGACAATGGGTCCAGGCCTTAAAATCAATTTGGATAGTATTGCTGCTTAAAATATAAGGATAAGTTTTTTAAAAATAGCCCTGTATAATGTGGGGCTATTTTGTTATTTTGTCCAAGTCAATAAAAAGGAAGATTTTATGAATACAGAGACTTTATTTGATCGAATCGGGGGCGAATATGCGATTAATGCTGCTGTCGATTCTTTTTATGAGAAGGTTTTAAGCGATGATCTATTATATCCATTTTTTGAAGGTATATGTATGGACACGCAAATGAGCAGTATGAAATCTTTTCTGACTGTCGCTTTTGGGCATGGAAGTTCAGAAACCATAAAGAATATGCGAGAAGTCCATGCACCTCTTGTTGAAAAAGGGCTGAATGATACTCATTTTGATGCTATTTTGGGGCATATGACTGAAACTTTGCAAGAATTATCTATTGCTGAAAATTTGATTGCTGAGGTTCAAGATGTTGTCGAGAGTTATCGGGATGAAGTTTTAAATCGTTGATTTTCTTTAAATGAAATTGTTTTAAAATCCCGAATTTGAAGGGATTTTTATTTGTAGTTGCATTTTATAAGACTATGTTTTATTATCTGCCCGAACTTTATGGAAAAGGGTTGTATATGTCTGAACAATTTAAATTTATGCCAAATGAAACCGCAGAAGTAAGATTTGCACATCCTGCGGGAATTGCGTTGTTTTCTAAGGAGCAGGAAACGCTCCAAAGTTTTTTGACAAGATTATTTGGTGAAGAATCAATACCTGGGGGAACTTGGCCCAGTAAATTGAAAGTTGGGGGTAAGCCTTTGGTTCTTACTGCTTTTAAAGAAAAAAAATATGGTGGGTCGGATTGTGAGCCTGTAGGATTATTATCTGTCCTAGAATGTTAATTTTTTTGTTGACGAGCTTGTTTCATAGCTTTATAAGCACCCTCATTGAATTAACCCGTCCGAGACTGTTAGGCATAAAAGTAAGTCCTGCATAGATGTGGAAAGTGAGATAAGTCTTTTGGGCTTTATTGTTTTTCATGCAAAGTTTTGGATGGTGGCCTTTTTTAAAAAGAGCCGCTTTTTTTATGTTTAGATTTTAAGGAGAAAAGCGATGGGCATGAGCCGCGCTGCTAAGAAAGCCGAAATTAAAGAATTGAACGAGCGTTTTTCAAATGAAGAGCTTGTTGTTGTAACGCATTATTCAGGTTTGACAGTTTCCGATATGAGAGAACTTCGTAATAAGCTTCGCGAAGAAGGTGCAAGTTTTAAGGTTACAAAGAACTCGCTGGCAAAATTGGCTATTAAGGGCACAAAATATGAAGGTCTTGGCGATATGTTTACCGGCCCAACCGGTGTTGCAACGTCTCAGGACCCTGTGGCTGCCGCGCGTGTTGCTCATAAATTTGCAAAAGGAAATGACAAGCTTGTTATCCTTGGCGGAGCGATGGGCGAGATTGTTTTGGATGCTGCGGGCGTAGAAGCTTTAGCGAAACTGCCGTCGCTGGACGAGATCAGATCCAAACTTGTTGGATTGCTGCAGGCTCCTGCTACGAAACTGGCGGGTCTTATGCAGGCTCCGGCCCGTGAGCTTGTCGGTGTGACCAAGGCGTATGGTGAAAAAAGTTAATTATATAGAGTTTTAAACAGCGAATTTTAGTTTTATTAAAAGGAGAGAAAAAATGGCTGCTAATTTGGAAAAAATTGTTGAACAACTATCTGAACTAACGGTTCTGGAAGCTGCTGAGCTTTCAAAGCTTTTGGAAGATAAATGGGGTGTTACAGCCGCTGCTGCTGCGCCTGTTGCTGTTGTTGCTGCTGCTGGTGGCGAAGCTGCTGCAGAAGAAAAGACAGACTTTAATGTTGTGCTTGAAAATGCAGGCGGAAATAAAATTGCGGTAATTAAAGAAGTTCGTACGATTACTGGTTTGGGTCTGAAAGAAGCAAAAGACTTGGTCGAAGCTGGCGGTACAATTAAAGAAGGTGTTCCTAAGGCCGAAGCTGAAGAGATTAAAGGCAAGCTTGAAGCTGCCGGTGCGACAGCTGCTCTTAAATAATTTTCGTATTTATACGATTTCGCATTTCCCGCCGATTTGTGCGGGAAGTGCTTTTTTGCCTTTAGGCGTGATTTATGGTTGACATTAATTGTGCCGTGGGCCATATAGCTAACAAACTTGATCTGGGACGAACGTGAGACTTTTGAAAAAGACGGACTCCGTGAACGATAAAATGAAGTGAATATAGACCGCTGGGCCATATTTAAGGCGCAGAGGTTTTTTTGTTTTGCTAGGTAAACAAAGCTAGAGGGCGAGCGCAAAAGCCCCGAAGAGATGTAATTTTAGACAGTTACTTGAAAAGAGAATAGGAAAATAGGCCATGAGTGCAGCAAAATCCGGAAAATCTACAGAATATGTAAATGCGAACAGCGTAGAAAGTTTTACTGGTAAGAAACGCGTGCGTCGTGATTTTGGTATGATTAAAGAGGTTGAACAGATTCCTCATCTGATAGGGTTGCAGCGTGACTCATATGCGCGTTTCCAACAAAAAGATGTTCCTGCGCAAGATCGTAAATTAAATGGCCTTCAGGAAGTTTTATTTTCTGTTTTTCCGATTAAGGATTTTGGGGACAAAGCCGAGATTGACTTTGTCAAGTATGAGTTTGAAGAGCCAAAATATGATGTTGAGGAATGTCAGCAGCGCGATATGACGTATTCTGCGCCGTTGCGTGTTACTCTTCGCTTGTCTGTATTTGATATTGATGAAGATACGGGTCTTCGTTCCATTCGCGATATTAAAGAGCAAGATGTCTATATGCTCGATATGCCGATGATGACTGAAAACGGGACATTTGTTGTGAATGGTACAGAGCGTGTGATTGTTTCCCAGATGCACCGTTCCCCCGGCGTTTTCTTTGATCATGATGGTGGTAAAACCCATGTCTCGGGTAAGTATCTTTTCTCTGCTCGAGTAATTCCTTATCGCGGATCATGGCTGGATTTTGAATTTGATGCAAAAGACCTTATGTTCGTGCGTATTGACCGTCGTCGTAAATTACCTTTGACAACGATGCTGCGTTGTCTGGATTGTGCCGAGACTGAACGCTTGCGTGCACAGGCTGCTGAGAATGATGAAGAGTTGGATCCGTTGATGGTGCAAGGGATGTCTAATGAGGAAATTTTGGGCGTCTTTTATGATACAATTTCTTATAAAAAGAAGAAAAAAGGGTGGGAGACACCATTTGATGGTGAACGTTTCCGTGGCATTAAGCTGCCTTATGACCTTGTCAATGCCAAAACAGGTAAAGTTGCTGTTAAGGAAGGGGAAAAGATTACACCGCGCAGCGCCAAGAAGCTTGCCGAAGATGGATTGAAAGATATTTTGTTATCGGATGAGCATCTAACAGGTGCGTATCTTGCCAGTGATATTTTTGACATGAAAACGGGTCAGGTTATTTTTGAAGCCGGTCATGAACTGGAAGAAGGCGATTTCAAAACATTGGAAGAAGCCAAGGTTGATGACCTGCGCATTCTAGCCATTGATCATATTAATATAGGGCCTTATATCCGCAATACTTTGATTGCCGATAAGTGTGATACGCGTGAAGAAGCTTTGATCGATATTTACCGCGTTATGCGTCCAGGTGAGCCACCGACTGTTGAGTCTGCGCAAGCTTTGTTTGATTCCCTGTTTTTTGATGCGGAGCGTTATGATCTGTCTCCGGTTGGTCGTGTAAAAATGAATGCGCGCCTTGATTTAGAAGCAGAAGATCAATTCCGTATTTTATCAAAGGCCGACATACTGGCAATCGTCAAATATTTACATGGTCTGAAAGACGGGCAAGGTGAAGTTGACGATATTGATAACCTTGGTAACCGCCGCGTGCGTTCGGTTGGCGAATTGATGGAAAACCAGGTTCGTATTGGTTTGCTTCGTATGGAGCGTGCAATTCGTGAGCGTATGTCTTCTGTCGAGATTGACACATATATGCCGCATGACTTGATTAATTCCAAGCCTGTACAGGCCGCTGTGCGTGAGTTTTTTGGCTCATCCCAGCTTTCCCAGTTTATGGATCAGACGAATCCGCTTTCCGAGATTACGCATAAGCGTCGTCTTTCTGCTTTGGGGCCGGGCGGTCTGACACGTGAGCGTGCAGGTTTCGAGGTGCGTGACGTGCATCCAACTCATTATGGTCGTATTTGTCCGATTGAAACGCCGGAAGGTCCGAATATTGGCTTGATTAATTCACTGGCGACATATGCCCGCGTGAATGATTACGGCTTTATTGAAAGCCCGTACCGCAAGGTTGAAAATGGTAAGGTAACTGCCGAAGTGGTTTATATGTCTGCAATGGAAGAAGCCAAATATACAATTGCGCAGGCAAACTCTAAACTTGATGCCAAGGGCGGATTTGAAGCAGATCTGATATCTTGTCGTGAAGCTGGTGAAAACGTAATGGCGACAGCCGAACATATTGATTATATGGACGTTTCACCTAAGCAGATGGTTTCTGTTGCGGCTTCGCTTATTCCTTTCCTGGAAAATGATGATGCGAACCGTGCGCTTATGGGATCAAACATGATGCGTCAGGCTGTGCCGCTTTTGCGTACGGATGCTCCTTTGGTCGGAACAGGTATGGAAGCGACAGTGGCCCGTGATTCAGGTGCGACAGTGGTTGCGCGTCGTACAGGTGTGGTTACAAAAGTCGATGCCCAGCGTATCGTTGTGCAGGCGACAGAAATAGCGCGCGCCGAGGACCCTGTGGTGGATATCTATAAGCTTGCTAAATTTCAACGCTCTAATCAGGATACCTGTATTAACCAGCGTCCGTTGGTTAAAGTGGGTGATCAGGTGAAAGCCGGTGATATTGTGGCTGATGGTCCGTCCACCGATCTTGGTGAGTTGGCTTTGGGACGTAATGTTCTTGTGGCCTTTATGCCTTGGAATGGTTATAACTTCGAGGATTCAATCCTGATTAATGAGCGCGTTGTGCGTGATGATGTCTATACATCGATCCACCTTGAGGAATTCGAGGTTATGGCGCGTGACACCAAGCTTGGTACTGAGGATATTACCCGCGATATTCCCAATGTTGGGGAAGAAGCGCTTCGTCATCTGGATGAAGCCGGTATTGTTCATATTGGCGCGGAAGTTCACCCTGGTGATATTCTGGTTGGTAAGGTTACGCCTAAGGGCGAGTCTCCGATGACTCCGGAAGAAAAATTGCTGCGTGCGATCTTTGGAGAGAAAGCTGCGGATGTTAAGGATACATCTCTTCGCTTGCCGCCCGGTGCATCAGGCACAATCGTTGAAGTGCGCGTCTTTAACCGCCGCGGTGTTGATAAAGATGCTCGTGCTCTTTCGATTGAACAAGATGAGATTGAACGCCTTGCGAAAGACCGTGATGATGAACGCCGTATCTTGGAAGATGGTTTCTATGGTCGTTTGCTGGAAATGATGGATGGTCAAAAAGTTGCCTCTGCTCCGAAAGATTCAGGTCTTAAGAAAGGTGCCACGATCACCAGAGCAAGTCTGGAAGAGGTTAAACGAGGTATCTGGCGTCAGATTGCAATAGCAGATGAAAAACGCATGGAAGAAATAGAGGCTATGGGCAATACATTTGATGCAGCTGTCGATGATCTTAAAGAGCGTTTTGAGAACAAGGTTGAGAAACTTCAGCGCGGAGATGAATTGCCGCCTGGCGTGATGAAGATGGTTAAGGTCTTCGTGGCTGTGAAGCGTAAGATGCAGCCCGGTGACAAAATGGCCGGTCGTCACGGTAATAAAGGGGTTGTCTCCAGAATTATGGCGCAGGAAGACATGCCGTATCTTGAGGATGGAACGCCTGTTGATATTGTGCTCAACCCGCTTGGCGTGCCATCCCGTATGAATGTGGGGCAGATTTTGGAAACGCATTTAGGCTGGGCTTCATTCAAGCTAGGTCGTCAGATCGGTGAGCTCGTTGATGGCTTTCAATCGAAGAAAGAAGCCGCAGCAGATGAGCGCAAAACTCTGGATAAGAAGCTAGAGGAAGTTTATGGCGCACGTGAGTTCAAGGAGAAAGTTTCAAAGCTGGACAATACACAAATTGTCGAGATGTGTAACAATCTTCGCGGTGGTATCCCGATGGGGACACCTGTTTTTGACGGTGCTTATGAGGCTGATATTTCAGAGCTTCTTGAAAGTGCGGAGTTGGATACATCCGGTCAGATGCGTCTGATTGATGGCCGTACAGGTGAATATTTTGATCACAAAGTGACAGTGGGTATTATGTATATGCTCAAACTGCACCACTTGGTCGATGATAAGATCCACGCCCGTTCAATTGGTCCGTATTCACTCGTGACGCAGCAGCCTCTTGGCGGTAAAGCCCAATTCGGTGGCCAGCGTTTCGGAGAGATGGAAGTCTGGGCGCTGCAAGCTTACGGCGCAGCATATACCTTGCAGGAAATGCTGACGGTTAAGTCTGATGACGTGGCTGGTCGCTCCAAGGTCTATGAAAGCATTGTTCGCGGTGAAGACAATTTCGAGATCGGTATTCCAGAGAGCTTTAACGTTCTGACCAAGGAACTTAAAGCGCTGTGCCTGAATATCGACTTGAAGCAAAGCAGAACTAAGGAATAAAAGTGAGCAAGCAGAGAACTATATATGGCAAAGAAGCGGTAAATGCCGTCTCTCTCGCTCATTCTTTTGAGAAGGGCGCGGCGTTTGCTGTTGGTTTTGTCCGAAGTAATGTTCGGTGGCTTGTGCACTTGGCAAAGGCTATTTTTTATCAGCATCATCAGGAGATAAGGCCACTTCTGGGAAACTACATAAAACCTGATAGTGTTGTTATAGACGTAGGGGCGCATTCGGGGCAATTCGCAAAGCTTTTTTCACGCATGGCCCCTGAAGGACAGATTTATGCCTTTGAGCCGGGAAAGTATCCGTTATCTATTCTAAATAAAGTGAAAACTCTTTGTTCTTTGAAAAATGTAGAAATAGTTCCATTTGGATTAGGGGCTCAAAAACAAAATTTAACACTTAAAACACCGATTAAAAAGTCAGGTTCTCTAGGGTTTGGTTTGGCACAAATAGGTGAAAACACCTCCGGCGGGAAGTTCAAGACAGAGGAGATTGGCATTACTTCACTAGATGCATTTGTAAAGGAATTCTCGTTGGATCGCCTTGATTTTATTAAAGCAGACATAGAGGGTTTTGAGTATGAAATGCTGAGAGGTGCAACTGAAACGCTTGCAAAATTTAAACCGGCGATAATGTTGGAGGTAAGCCAAATCAGGCTACAGCAAATAGGGGCTAACCCTGATGATATATGGGACATGCTTATACCTCTCGGGTACAAGAGTGCGCTTATTGGTAATGAAGGAGATATGAAGTTTGAATCTTCATTCTCGGGAGATGGAGATTATATTTTTGTTATAGGAAAAGAAAAGGGCAAATAAAATGAACGAATTGATGAACTTATTTGGTCAACCGACGGGACCACAGAGCTTTGATACAATCCGTATTTCGATTGCATCACCGCAGCAGATCAAGAGCTGGTCTTTTGGTGAGGTGAAAAAGCCGGAAACCATCAATTACCGGACCTTCAAGCCGGAAAAAGACGGTTTGTTTTGTGCGCGTATTTTCGGCCCCGTGAAGGACTACGAGTGTTTGTGCGGTAAATATAAGCGCATGAAGTATAAAGGTATTATCTGTGAGAAGTGTGGTGTTGAGGTGACTCTCACCAAAGTACGCCGTGACCGCATGGGGCATATTGATCTGGCGTCTCCTGTAGCTCATATCTGGTTCCTGAAATCATTGCCATCCCGTATTGGTTTGATCATGGATATGACGTTAAAAGAGCTTGAACGCGTTCTTTACTTTGAAAACTTCATCGTGATCGAGCCGGGCATGACACCGCTCAAGCCATTCCAGCTTTTGAACGAAGAAGAATATATGGATGCGCAGGATGAATATGGTGAAGAGAATTTCCGCGCAGGGATTGGGGCCGAGGCGATTAAAGAAATTCTTGCCGAGCTTGATCTGGAAGAGAATCTTGCTACTGCCGAGGAAGATTTACGTGAGACAAATTCCGAGGCCAAGCGTAAGAAACTGGTAAAACGTATCAAGTTGCTTGAGGCTTTCATTCATTCAGGTACGCGCCCTGAGTGGATGATTTTGGATGCTGTGCCGGTATTGCCACCTGAACTTCGTCCGCTTGTTCCTCTTGATGGTGGTCGTTTTGCGACATCAGATCTGAATGATCTGTATCGCCGTGTGATTAACCGTAATAATCGTTTGAAGCGTTTGATCGAGCTTCGTGCGCCTGACATTATTGTGCGCAATGAAAAACGCATGTTGCAGGAATCTGTTGATGCATTATTTGATAATGGTCGTCGTGGCCGTGTGATTACAGGCGCGAATAAGCGTCCGCTTAAATCACTATCCGATATGCTGAAAGGTAAGCAAGGTCGTTTCCGTCAGAACCTATTGGGTAAACGTGTCGATTATTCCGGTCGTTCAGTGATTGTGGTTGGACCCGAGCTGAAACTCCATCAATGTGGATTGCCAAAGAAAATGGCGCTGGAGCTGTTCAAGCCGTTTATCTATCACAAACTTGAAATCTACGGCATGGCTTCGACGGTCAAGGCCGCTAAGAAGATGGTGGAAAAAGAACGCCCCGAAGTTTGGGATATTCTTGAAGAAGTTATCCGCGAGCATCCGGTTATGCTGAACCGCGCTCCAACGCTTCACCGACTTGGGATTCAGGCTTTTGAACCGGTTTTGATTGAAGGTAAGGCTATCCAGCTTCACCCTCTGGTTTGTACAGCGTTTAATGCGGACTTTGATGGTGACCAGATGGCTGTTCACGTGCCGCTTTCTATTGAAGCACAGCTTGAGACACGCTGTTTGATGATGGCAACAAACAACATCCTGTCGCCTGCAAACGGCAAGCCGATTATTGTGCCGTCTCAGGATATTGTTTTGGGGCTATATTACATCTCTGTTGCTCTGGATAATCAGAAGGGCGAAGGCATGATTTTCCGCGGACCGGGCGAGATTATGCATGCTTTGGAAGCAGGCGTTGTATCACTTCATGCAAAAATTAAGTGTCGATACCACACCGTGGATGAGAATAACGAGCCATTGACCGAAGTGGTTGAATCTACACCAGGTCGTATGATTCTTTCCGAGCTATTGCCACGTCATCCAAATGTACCGTTTTCTATTCTTAATCAGGTTTTGACGAAGAAAGAAATCACCAATCTGATTGACACGGTCTATCGTCACTGTGGTCAAAAGGATACTGTAATTTTTTGTGACCGCATGATGAAGCTTGGCTTTAAATATGCATGTAAAGCCGGTATTTCCTTTGGTAAGGACGATCTGATTATTCCTGATGCGAAGAAAAGACTTGTTGATGCTGCGAAAGATAAAGTCAGTGAATTTGAGCAACAATATATGGATGGTCTGATTACAAAAGGCGAAAAATATAACAAGGTTGTTGATATTTGGTCACGTTGTACAGATGAAGTTGCCGATGAGATGATGAAGGGTATTTCTGATTACTCGGATGGCTCATTGAATGCGGTTTATATGATGGCGCATTCCGGTGCCCGTGGTTCTGCAGCGCAGATCCGCCAACTTGCCGGTATGCGAGGCTTGATGGCAAAACCATCTGGTGAGATTATTGAAAATCCGATTATCTCGAACTTTAAAGAAGGTTTGACGGTGCTGGAATACTTCAACTCTACGCACGGTGCCCGTAAAGGTTTGGCTGATACGGCGCTTAAGACAGCGAACTCCGGTTATCTGACACGTCGTTTGGTTGATGTTGCGCAAGATGCGATTATCACTGAGTCTGATTGTGGCACAGAGAAGGGCATTTCTATGCGCGCTGAAATGAATGGCGCGGATGTTGTTGTTTCCTTGGCTGAGCGCGTTTTGGGCCGTGCATCTGCTCTTGAAATCAAAGATCCGATTTCTGGTGAGGTGTTGGTTAAGGCTGGCGAGATTATAGACGAGGTAAGTTCTGAAAGAATCGAGACTGCGGGCGTTGATGAAGTATCTGTCCGTTCTGTCCTGACTTGTGAAGGGGAACAAAACGGCATTTGTGCAAAATGTTACGGTCGTGATTTGGCGCGCGGTACGGAGGTCAATATTGGCGAGGCTGTTGGTGTTATGGCGGCTCAGTCTATTGGTGAACCGGGTACACAGCTTACGATGCGGACATTCCACATTGGTGGTGCAGCGCAGAAAGGGGCGGAGCGTTCCCATATCGAAGCGAATATCGATGGTAAAGTTAAGATCCGCAATCAGAATGTGGTGAAAAACTCTGCCGGTATTGAAATTGTGATGGGACGGAATACCGAGATTGTCTTGCTGGATAAGAAAGGCAATGAAAAATCTACACACCGCGTACCATATGGCTCTCACCTTATGGTTAAGGAAGGTGGTAAGGTTAAAGCCGGCGATAAGATGGCCGAGTGGGACCCTTATACATTGCCTGTGATTACCGAGAAAGACGGTATTGCGCATTACATTGATCTGGTTGAAGGTGTGTCTATTGCTGATGATACGGATGAAGCAACAGGTATTTCTTCCAAAAAGGTCATTGACTGGCGTTCACAGCCAAAAGGCGGAGATCTTAAGCCTCGTATTGCTTTGCTGGATAAGAAGGGCAAGGTTATTAATCTGGCTACTGGCTCTGCGGCAAGTTACCACTTGTCTGTTGACACGGTTCTTTCCGTTGCCAATGAGCAGGAAGTCAAGGCCGGTGATATTATTGCCCGTATTCCTCGTGAAACATCAAAAACCCGGGATATTACAGGTGGTCTTCCACGTGTGGCCGAGTTGTTCGAAGCGCGTATTCCTAAGGACTTTGCGGTTATTTCGGAAATCGACGGTTATGTCGAGTTCGGTAAGGACTATAAGTCCAAGCGCCGCGTGATTGTGAAACCTGCCAATGCTGATCAGGAGGCTGCGGAATATCTTGTGCCGAAGGGTCGTCATATGGCTGTGCATGAAGGTGACTTTGTGCGTAAAGGTGACCGCTTGCTGGATGGTGCGCTTGTGCCGCATGATATCTTGAACGTTCTTGGGGTTGAGGCTTTGGCCGAGTACCTTACGAATGAGGTTCAGGAAGTGTATCGTCTGCAAGGCGTGAAAATCAACGACAAGCACATTGAGGTAATTGTTCGTCAGATGATGCAAAAAGTTGAAATTACCGAAGTTGGAGATTCAACATATCTTGTTGGCGAGAATGTCTCCCGCGAGGAATTTGATGAAGATGTGCAGCGTTACCTTAATGAAGGCAAACGTCCGCCGGAAGGTAAACCTGTTTTACAAGGTATTACAAAAGCCTCCTTGCAGACACGCTCATTTATCTCTGCTGCGTCATTCCAGGAAACAACGCGCGTTCTGACCGAGGCTGCTGTGAATGGTAAACAAGACCGCTTGCATGGCTTGAAGGAAAACGTGATTGTTGGCCGCTTGATACCGGCTGGTACAGGAGCTTATGTGAATCAGCTCAAACGCGTAGCGGCAGATCGTGATGAACACGCTCTGGCGGAGATGCGCAAAGCCGAAGCCCAGCTTGCCGATCTTTCTATTGATGCAGGTATTGCCGCGGATGAAGAGGGCGCTGAAACACCCGAGGTGGAAGCCGAGGAAACACAAGCTGCTGCAAACGGATAAATCCGGCTTGGCTTTAAAGATTTTTTAAAAAGACCCGTTTTAGTTTTGCGGGTCTTTTTTATTCCTCTGCGAGTTTGATTTATGCTACATAATCGAATTATGACTTTCATTTTTAAAAATAGCAAAGCTCTTGCCGCACTCCTTATCTTGTGTGGGCTTTTATACATTCCGGCGTTTATATACGGCTATTTCTGGCTTTGGATTGTGCCGTTCACGGCAATTATGGTTCTTTTTCTTAGAGCGATGATAGATAACGCGATTGCTCGTGTTTCACAAAAAGGGGATGCAGCCGTTCAAGCCAAAGCCATGATCCCCGAATTTTTAATGATTAATGTGTTTATGACGGCTTTGCTGTCGTTGCCTTTTATTTTGGTATTATGGCTTAGTCATAGCGGGGCAATACAAGTTTTACATCAAAGCGAGTTTGATAAATCCCTGTGGCGGTTTTGTTTGTGGATCATGAGAGAGCCTAATGCCTTTGAGCAAACTAAATATGCACAAATCCAGATCACGCTTTCTAATATGTTTTTTATGATTTTTGCAACATTTGCCTTGTTTTTAACATCCTTCAAGAAAATCAAACAAGTATTTTTGATCCTATTTCATCGAGAGTCTTATAAGTTTTTACGATCGATACCGTCTTCTGGGAGTTCAGTTCATTTTCTAGGACTGGCATGTTTAGCAATGTTTGTTTTTGTATTTTTAATGCCCATTAACCCAATCCCATCGATGTTTTATACGATTGGAGTATGTTTATTTATGAATTTTATGATTTGTGCTCTAACCGAGTGTTTTCAAACAATGTTGATTGTATCAAAAATGCAGGGCGATAATTTATAAGGAGATTTGAGTACGGAAGATTACGAAGAATTGGTTTTCGTTTAGGTGTGTTTTCTAACGACAAGCCTTGAAACTATTACTATTCCTAAAAGCAATAAAGATAAAACCGAAATCATCAGCCCGTGATATTCTTCCTTAAAATAACTTAGTCTGATCTCAAGGTTATGCTCTCCGGCGGGGACATCAAAAGTCATGAGACCAAAGGGCCCAGTGGCTCTGAGGTTATATTGATGACTTGATACATCACCTGTAAAACGGTCAATGATTCGCCACGCCGGAAACATGAATTGCCGCACTTGTATGGTGGCGGGGGTTTGTGCCTTGACTTTGATTTTGAAATGGCGGGCGGCGTAAGGCTCGTATGAAGTCTCAGCCACGCCGGATGTAACAACCAGAAATTCCGGCGGTCTAAATTCAAGTACATCGTTCAAGCTAACGGCTTTACCATTATTGACGGGGATATGCTCTTCGGTCAGGCGCTTGATTTCATAGCGGAAATTTATGGCCTCCTGAGAAGGGAGACCGCCAAGTGTGCTGATGAAAATAACGCTGGTGAAGGTTGTAAAGACAAGGATAAAGCCCGTAATAATCAGGATTAGTTTTGAAAACGTTGCTTCGATAAATCTTTGTGAGAAAATGCTGCACAGAAGAGCCAGTGTCACAAAGTCCATAATCACCATGATGCGCCATGTGAATTGAACGCGCTGCAGGATAGGGAATGCTTCCCAAATGATAGTTGATATCGGGTTCATCATTACAAAGCAGATCAAGGCCAGAGCGCTATAGAGCATGAAATCTTTGTTGCCGATCAGATCAGGTTTCTTGTAAAGCATGAAGAATATAATGACGCATAAAATCAATTGGCTTGCGGCCAGAGTGAATAGATATCCGGGCATGCCTACGATTTCGCCATTATAGGCACTGTTCTCGCCATAAGTGCCTGCGGGCATTATAAAGTGGTTTTTGTAATCATAAAAATCTGTCCAGAGATAAGCGTAATTAACGTGTTCTAGTAAGGACAATGCTGGCAGGAGGTAAATAGTGGATAAGCCTATGCCCAGTAGTGAGAAAAAACCCAATTTTATATTAAAGGTGATAAAGCCGGATAAAGAGCCGGATTTTGTACTTTGATATAATCCGTAGAATAAAACCGCAATTGAGGTTAGAAGCGCCGTAGGTAAATGAGTTAGAATTAGAGCGGCATAAGAAAGGCTATAGCCAGCCATAGTTTTCGGGTTTTTAAGTATGCTGGTGTTTAAAAAATAAAAGATCAGAGGAACCCATATATAGGCGGCAAATTCTGTCAGGGCTTTGCGCTCATAGAGGTCCCACCAGAAATGATAGGGCAGAAGCATATATATAAGGGCAAAAACAAGAGCGAATTTTGCATTTGTGTAGCATTGCGCAAAAATATAGAAGCTGCATCCCGATAAAAACAAGCATAGTGTAATTCCCAAAGCTATGAGCTGGTTTGTCGAGAGCAGGAAGAACGTGAAGGCATCCAGCAAGTAGAAAAGGTAGAATAAGAAAGGATGGTAGAAGTAAAAATTCGCACCGCCATATCCTGCGTTAATATCACTAAGCCAGCGCGGATATATTTCGCCGCCATTTATATGGTGCTTGAAGCTCTCATAGGAAATAAAATAATATCCCGGATCATGTCCTGCGGTAATGCCAAAAATAAGAATAGGGATGAGTGCTGTTAAGCAGGCTGCGCCCATCAGAATAAGAGTGTCTTTCAAAAAACCATCATTAATGTTCATAGGCTATTTTATCTTTCCTTCCTTTATTTATGGCGATGTTTTGTTTTAATGAAAACATGAAAATAGGAGAAGAAGCATAAAAACTTTGTTTTCTTCAGATTTTATTAAAACTTTTCTTGACGCCTTGAATTCTTTCACCTATATTCCGCGCCACTGTGATGGACGTTTCCGAAAATCGGCAAGATCAGTAGGGACGGGCAACATCCGGAAAGATTATGGATAATATTTCCGGTTGCTCTGCGGAGAAGCTTTATATCTATGTCAAATTTTGTTTGACAAGAGCGCTTTCCCCGAGCTAAATGCCTCATCCAAATAGTTTTGATTTTAGAATTTTAAGAAGGGTTAGATATGCCAACCATTCAACAACTTATTCGCAAACCGCGCCAGCCGATTGTGAAAAGAAAGAAGAATAGAGCTTTGAAAAGCAACCCGCAGCGTCGGGGTGTTTGTACGCGTGTTTATACAACGACGCCGAAGAAGCCGAACTCTGCGCTTCGTAAGGTCGCCAAAGTGCGCTTGACTACGGGTCTTGAAGTGATTTGTTATATTCCCGGTGAAGGGCATAATTTGCAGGAACACTCTGTTGTTCTTGTGCGTGGTGGTCGAGTGAAGGACTTGCCCGGTGTGCGTTATACAATTATTCGTGGTGCACTTGATACACAAGGCGTGAAAGACCGCAAGCAATCACGTTCACGTTATGGCGCGAAGCGTCCGAAATAATTTTAAGAAGGTTTAAGAGGAAAAAGTATGTCACGTCGTCATAGAGCAGAAAAAAGGGAAATTCTACCGGATCCGAAATTCGCGGATTTGGTGCTTTCAAAATTCATCAATAATGTCATGGTGGATGGTAAAAAGTCCACGGCTGAGGGTATCGTTTACGGCGCTCTTGAAATTCTTGATGGCAAAAAGCCTGTGAATGAGAATAGAAAAGACGATAAAGATGAGTCCGGTGAAGGTGACGCAGGTGCAGTTTCATACAAAAGTGTGGGCTTGCGCTTTTTCCATGAGGCTTTGAAAAACGTAAAGCCTCGTCTTGAGGTTCGCTCTCGCCGCGTTGGTGGTGCAACCTATCAGGTGCCTGTTGAGGTTCGTCATGAACGCGCTGTGGCTTTGGCAATGCGCTGGGTTATTGATGCGGCGCGCAAGCGTAGTGAAAACACAATGACTGATCGTTTGGCGGCTGAGCTTTATGATGCGGCTAGTGACCGTGGTTCTGCGGTTAAGAAGCGCGATGATACTCATAAAATGGCAGAAGCAAACAAGGCGTTTGCTCATTATCGCTGGTAAAAAATTTAAGGGGAACAAAGATTATGGCACGCGAACATGCAATTGAAAATTACCGCAATTTTGGGATTATGGCGCATATTGATGCCGGTAAAACAACAACAACCGAGCGGGTTTTGTATTATTCCGGTAAATCTCACAAAATTGGTGAAGTGCATGATGGTGCGGCCACTATGGACTGGATGGAGCAAGAGCAGGAGCGGGGTATTACGATTACTTCTGCGGCTACGACGACATTCTGGGATGGTCCGAAGGGCGGTAACTATGAAAATCAGAAATTCCGCTTGAATATTATTGATACACCCGGACACGTTGACTTTACAATCGAGGTCGAACGTTCTTTGCGCGTGCTTGATGGTGCGATTGCTGTGTTTGACGCGAATGCCGGCGTTGAGCCACAAACAGAAACAGTATGGCGTCAGGCTGATAAATATAATGTGCCGCGTATGTGTTTTGTCAATAAGATGGATAAAATCGGTGCGGATTTCTACAATACCGTTGATATGATCATTGACCGCCTTGGTGCTGTTCCTTGTGTCATCCAACTTCCTATTGGCGCGGAAAACGAGTTTGCAGGTGTTGTTGATTTGATCAAGATGAAGGCTGTTATCTGGGATGGCGAGCAGCTGGGAGCGAGTTTCTCTTATGAAGATATTCCAGCTGATTTGGCAGATAAAGCTGCTGAATACCGCGAAAAAATGATCGAACTGGCTGTTGAGCAAGATGATGCGGCAATGGAAGCGTATCTGGAAGGTAACGAGCCGGATGAAAAGACGTTGAAGGCCTGTATCCGTAAAGGAACAATTGCGAATGAGCTGGTTCCTGTGATCTGTGGGTCTGCATTCAAGAACAAGGGTGTTCAGCCGATGCTGGACGGGGTTGTTGATTTTCTTCCTTCGCCTTTGGACATTGGCGCAGTTAAAGGACACAAAGTTGATTCTGAAGAAGCTGATAGCCGTGAGCCTGAAGATGGTGCAGCATTCTCGGCTTTGGCTTTCAAGATTATGAACGACCCGTTTGTTGGATCTTTGACATTTGCCCGTATTTATTCTGGGCGCGTTGAGTCTGGTTCTTATGTGAAGAACTCTGTGAAGGATAAGCGCGAGCGTGTTGGCCGTATGCTTTTGATGCACTCCAATGAACGTGAAGAAATATCGGAAGCTCATGCCGGAGATATTGTAGCTTTCGTCGGTATGAAAGACACGACAACTGGTGATACACTTTGTGATATGCAAAACCCAATCGTGCTTGAGCGTATGGAATTTCCCGAGCCGGTTATCGAGATTGCAATTGAGCCGAAAACAAAGGCTGACCAAGAAAAGATGTCAACAGCTCTGCAGCGTTTGGCTGCCGAGGATCCATCATTCCGCGTATCTGTGGATCATGAATCCGGTCAGACAATTATGAAAGGTATGGGTGAGCTTCACCTTGATATTCTTGTTGATCGCATGAAGCGTGAATTTAAAGTTGAGGCAAATATTGGTGCGCCTCAAGTTGCTTATCGTGAGACAATTACCAAGGCTGCGGATATTAGCTATACGCATAAAAAACAAACTGGTGGTTCTGGTCAGTTTGCTAAGATTGATCTGACTTTTGAGCCAGGCGAGCCGGGTTCAGGCTTTGTTTTTGAAGATACTGTTGTTGGCGGTAATGTTCCCAAGGAATATATCCCTGGCGTTAAAAAGGGTCTGGAAATCGCGAAGGAGACAGGGATTATTGCCGGTTTCCCCGTGCTGGATTTCAAAGTAACTTTGACGGATGGTGCTTATCATGATGTTGACTCTTCTGTGATGGCGTTTGAGATTGCTGCAAAATCGGCATTTAAAGAAGGTATGGCCAAATCCGGTGCACAGTTACTGGAGCCCATGATGAAGGTTGAGGTTGTTACGCCTGAGGATTATATGGGCGATATTATTGGTGATTTGAATTCCCGTCGTGGTCAGGTGAATAATATGAGCGATCGTGGTAATGCAAAAGTTATTGATGCCTTCGTGCCGCTGGCTAATATGTTCGGGTACATCAATAATTTGCGTTCTATGTCTCAAGGAAGAGCGCAATACACAATGCTATTTGATCATTACGAGCCGGTGCCTGCGCAGATTGCACAGGCTGTTAAAGAGAGCCTTGGTGGTTAAGATAATAATAAGTTTTTAAGGAAGAAGGAGCATATAGATGTCAAAGGAAAAGTTTGAGCGGAACAAGCCGCATTGTAATATTGGTACTATTGGTCATGTGGACCATGGTAAGACGACGTTGACGGCGGCGATCACGAAGTATTTTTCGAAGGATTTCAAGGCGTATGACGAGATTGACGGCGCGCCCGAGGAGAAAGCCCGCGGTATTACGATTTCTACGGCACATGTGGAATACGAGACAGATAAGCGCCACTATGCGCATGTGGACTGCCCGGGCCATGCGGACTATGTGAAGAACATGATTACAGGTGCGGCGCAGATGGATGGCGCGATATTGGTGGTGAATGCTGCTGATGGTCCGATGCCTCAAACGCGCGAGCATATCTTGTTGGCACGTCAGGTTGGCGTTCCTGCGCTGGTTGTGTTCCTGAACAAGGTTGATCAGGTTGATGACGAGGAATTGCTTGAACTTGTGGAGATGGAAGTGCGCGAACTTCTGAGCTCTTATGATTTCCCTGGCGATGATATTCCTATTGTTGCGGGTTCTGCTTTGGCGGCGCTTGAGGGACGTGATCCGGAGATTGGCGAGAACAAGATCCGTGAATTGCTGGAGGCTGTTGACAGCTATATTCCACAGCCCGAGCGTGCGGTTGACCTGCCGTTTTTGATGCCTGTGGAAGATGTGTTTTCTATATCCGGTCGCGGTACTGTGGCGACTGGTCGTATTGAACAGGGCGTTTTGAATGTGAATGACGAGATCGAGATTGTCGGGATCAAGGATACGCAAAAGACAGTCTGTACGGGCGTTGAGATGTTCCGCAAGCTTTTGGATCGCGGAGAGGCCGGAGATAATATCGGATGTTTGCTGCGCGGTACGAAGCGTGAAGAGATCGAGCGCGGTCAGGTTTTGTGCAAGCCCGGTTCTATTACGCCTCATACAAAGTTCACAGCCGAAGCTTATATTCTGAGCAAGGATGAAGGTGGTCGTCATACGCCGTTTTTCAGCAATTACCGTCCACAGTTTTACTTCCGTACGACGGATGTGACGGGCGAGATTACATTGCCTGGTGATACCAAGATGGTGATGCCTGGCGATAATATCAATAATCTCGAGGTTACACTGATTGCTCCGATTGCGATGAGCGAAGGTTTGCGCTTTGCGATCCGTGAGGGTGGCCGTACAGTGGGCGCCGGCGTTGTGTCAAAAATTATTGAGTAGGGATTATTAGGAAAAGGTACTAAAGCAATGGATACACAAAGCATACGTATTACATTAAAGGCATTTGATCACCGTATTCTTGATACGGCGAGCTCTGAGATTGTGAGCACTGCCAAACGCACAGGTGCGGATGTTCGTGGTCCTGTGCCTTTGCCAAATCGCATCAAGAAATTCTGTGTGATTCGTTCACCCCATGTGAACAAGAATTCGCAGGAGCAATGGGAGATGCGTACTCATAAGCGTTTGCTGGATATTGAAGATCCAACACCACAGACGATTGATGCTTTGATGAAACTGGATCTGCCGGCTGGTGTTGATGTTGAAATCAAGATCGGTCAGATAGCGGCTTAGGCAAGATAAATAGATGGATTAGCTAAGTTGGGCTGTGGTGGCTCAACCTCTGGAAAGGAAAAGAAAAATGAGAACTGGATTGATAGCACGTAAAGAAGGGATGAGCCGAGTCTTCGATGAAGATGGTCGTCATGTACCTGTGACTGTTTTGAAAGTAGATGGTTGTCAGGTCATCGCAGTGCGTAGTGAAGAAAAAGACGGTTATGTTGCCGTTCAACTTGGTGCGGGAACAGCCAAGGTTAAGCGTGTGTCCAAGCAAAATCGTGGTCACTTTGCAAAGGCAAAAGTTGAGCCCAAGAAGAAGCTGGCCGAGTTTCGTGTTTCCAATGAAAATATTCTGGATGTTGGTGCAGAGCTTGGTGCTAATCATTTTATTGCAGGCCAATATGTTGATGTTACAGGAACGTCAATCGGTAAAGGTTTTGCCGGTGCGATGAAACGTCATAACTTTGGCGGTATGCGTGCCTCTCACGGTGTGTCTATTTCCCACCGTGCGCATGGGTCTACCGGTCAATGTCAAGAGCCGGGTAAGGTTTTCAAGGGTAAGAAGATGGCTGGTCACATGGGCGCCGAGCGTGTAACGACACAGAATTTGCAAGTTGTTGCTGTTGATCTGGAAGATAATCTGATCCTTGTTAAGGGCGCGGTACCTGGTTCCAAGAATGGCTGGGTTTTGATTAATGACGCTGTTAAAAAGCCTGCTCCGGAAGGTGCGCCTTTCCCGGCCGGTTTTAAGGTTGATGAGAAAGCTCTGGCTGAAGAGCAAAAAAGGCTTGATGAAGAAGCCGCAGCTTTAGCAGCCCAGCAGGAAGCAGAGCTGAGAGCTAGACAGGAAGCTGAACTTCAGGCAGCAGAAGCAAAAGCGGAAGAAAGTGCACAGAGCGAAGAAACACCTGCTGCTGAAGCAGAAGAAAAGAAGGATGACTAAGCAATGAAACTCGCAGTCAAAACATTAGAGAATAAGGCCTCCGGAGAGATTACTCTGGACAAGGCTGTGTTTGGTGTCGAAATCCGTCAGGATATTTTGCACCGCATGGTGAATTATCAGCTTGCAAAGCGTCGTGCCGGTACGCATAAGACGAAAACACGTTGCGAAATTTCGGGAACAGGTAAAAAGCCCCATTCACAAAAGGGAACTGGTCGTGCGCGTGCCGGTGACAGAAAACGTAATATTGATCGCGGCGGTGCGGTTGTATTTGGGCCACAGCCAAGATCTCATGCGGTTGATATGCCAAAGAAAGTGCGTCAGATGGCTTTGAGAATTGCGTTATCTGCTAAGGCAGCTGATGGTAAATTGATTATCATTGACGAAGCGAAGGCCAAGGACCATAAAACAAAGCCTATGGCGTCGGCTTTGGCCAAGTTTGGATTTGATTCAGCACTGATTGTAGCTGGCGAAGAAGTTGATGTGAATTTCGCACGGGCGACGGCTAATTTGCCTCGTATTGATGTTTTACCTTCCAAAGGGGCAAATGTTTATGATATCTTGCGCCGCGATGTGCTGGTGCTGACGAAGGATGCTGTCAATGATCTGACAGAGAAGTTGAAAGGTTAGAATAATGGCTAAGGCAAAAAAAGCAGAAGCGAAAGAGTGGATGTACGAAATTATTCGTTCACCTCATATTACAGAAAAAGCGACTTTGGGAAGCCAGAATTCTCAAGTGACGTTTAAGGTGCCTGCGGATGCAACAAAACCACGCATTAAAGAAGCTGTGGAAGTGCTTTTTGGTGTAAAGGTTAAGGGTGTTAACACACTTGTTCAAACGGGTAAGACCAAGCGTTTCCGTCAGATTGAAGGGAAACGTGCAAGTTTTAAAAAAGCGATTGTGACTTTGGAAGACGGTCAGACAATCGATACTGGAACGGGTGTATAAATATTAAATTATGGCGGCTTCGCCGAGAATGAGCAAAAGGAAGAAAGAAAATGGGACTGAAAAAATTTAATCCAATTACGCCAGGTACACGTCAGCTGGTTCAGGTTGACCGTAGTGATCTGCATAAAGGCGCGCCGGAGAAGACTTTGTCACATGGTTTGACTAAGTCAGGTGGTCGTAACAATCACGGGCGTATGACATCGCGAAATGTTGGTGGCGGTCATAAACGTAAATACCGCATTATTGACTGGAAGCGTACAAAATGGGATGTAGAGGCAACAGTCGAGCGTTTGGAATATGATCCAAACCGCACAGCCTTTATTGCTTTGATTAAATATAAAGATGGCGAGATTTCTTATATTCTTGCGCCCCAACGTTTGCAAGTTGGTGATAAGGTTATTGCCGGTGGAAAAGTTGATGTAAAGCCTGGTAATGCGATGCCGATGAAGAGTATACCTGTGGGTACAATCATCCATAATATCGAGATGAAGCCTGGTAAAGGAGCCCAGATGATCCGTTCGGCTGGGACTTATGCACAGCTTGTTGGTCGGGATCAGGGTTATGCCCAGATCAAGCTTGCTTCTGGTGAGCTTCGCGTTGTACGTGGTGAGTGTATGGCCTCAATTGGTGCTGTATCTAATCCGGATCATATGAATATCAATTTGGGTAAGGCTGGACGTAATCGCTGGAAGGGCCGTCGTCCGCATGTGCGCGGTGTGGTGATGAACCCTGTGGATCACCCGCATGGTGGTGGTGAAGGCAGAACGTCTGGCGGTCGTAATCCGGTTACACCTTGGGGCGTGCCTACGAAAGGTTACAAGACACGTAAAAAAGGTAAGGCGAGCGATAAATATATTATTCGTCGTCGTAAGAAATAAGATAAGGTTTTAAAGGAGCAAAGTGATGGCACGTAGTGTATGGAAAGGCCCGTTTATTGAAAAAAGCCTTCTTAAGAAGGTGGAAGAGGCAAGAGGCTCGGGTAAAAATAGTGTGATCAAGACTTGGTCGCGCCGCTCGACGATTTTGCCGAATATGGTTGGTTTGACGTTTGGTGTGCATAACGGGAAGAAATTCATTCCTGTTCTTGTTAGCGATCAGATGATCGGTCATAAACTTGGTGAGTTTGCACCGACCCGTACATATAGTGGTCATGGTGCAGATAAGAAAGTTAAGAAATAAGACTTAATTTTAAAGGAATAAAAATATGGGACAAGCACAAAACCCAAAAAGAACACAGGAAAACGAGGCGCGCGCATATGGCAAGTATATCCGCACAAGCCCGCAGAAATTGAATCTGGTGGCCCAGACAATTCGCGGTAAGTCAGCGGCGCGTGCGCTTATAGACCTTCAGTTTTCAAAACGCCGTGTGGCAGAAGATGTACGCAAGTTATTGCAATCGGCTGTGGCTAATGCTGAGAATAACCACGGTCTGGATGTTGATCGCTTGATCGTTGCCGAGGCAAGCGTTGGTAAAACAATGATGATGAAACGTTTTCATGCTCGTGCACGTGGTCGTGGCGTGCGTATTGAAAAAAGAATTAGCAACATGACCATTGTCGTTCGCGAAGCAGAGGAAGCATAAGGAGAAAAAATTTATGGGTCAGAAGATTAATCCAATTGGTTTGCGCGTAGGTATTAACCGCACATGGGATTCCAGATGGTATGCGGGTCGTGACTATGCTGATAAGCTGGTTGAGGACTTAAAGCTTCGTGAATATATTCAGGAGCATTTGAAGGCAGCTGGTGTATCAAAGGTTATTATTGAACGTGCTGCCAAGATGACGAAAGTGACTGTGCATACAGCCCGTCCAGGTGTGATTATCGGCAAAAAAGGTGCGGATATTGAGAAGCTACGCCAAAATCTGGCCCGCAGAGCCGGCGGTGATGTAAGTTTGAATATTGTCGAAATCCGCAAGCCCGAAGTAGATGCCCAGCTTGTGGCAGAGGGCGTGGCTCAGCAGCTTGAGCGCCGTGTATCTTTCCGCCGCGCAATGAAGCGTGCTGTGCAAAATGCTTTACGTTTTGGTGCAAAGGGCATTCGTATTAATGTTTCAGGTCGTCTGGGTGGCGCTGATATTGCGCGTATGGAATGGTACCGTGAAGGGCGTGTGCCGCTTCATACTCTTCGTGCCGATGTCGATTATGGGACAGCCGAAGCATTGACAACTTTTGGGATAATTGGCGTTAAGATCTGGCTTTATAAGGGTGATATTATGAATAATGATCCGATGGCCCGTGATAAACGTATGCAAGAAGCTCAGGGTGGAATGCCGCGTAGTAATTAATTTTTTTGAAGATTTAGCATATTAATGCTGGATTTTTATTTTAAAGTGCGATATGTTCGCGCGAATTTAAGCAAGCTTTTTAATTAAAGCACCATATAGGGACTATTGTTTAGGTAAGCAAAAAGTCTATGTGGAAAGATTTTTTTTATGCCCGTTTAGGGTGAAATATTAAACGAGAGACTAAGAGACATGCTAAGTCCAAAGAAGTTTAAACATAGAAAACAGTTCAAAGGCCGCATTCATGGTAATGCGAAAAGTGGAACTGCATTGGCATTTGGTGCTTATGGCCTGAAGGCTTTGACGCCTGATCGTATAACAGCGCGCCAGATTGAAGCTGCGCGCCGTGCAATTACGCGGTGCATGAAGCGTCAGGGTAAAGTCTGGATTCGCATTTTTCCAGATGTGCCTGTGACTTCAAAGCCTTTGGAAGTACGTCAGGGTAAAGGTAAGGGGTCTCCGGAATATTGGGCGGCTCGTGTTAAGCCGGGCCGTATTATGTTCGAGCTTGATGGTGTGTCTGAAGAAGTGGCACGTGAGGCTTTTGATCTTGCAGCGATGAAGTTGCCGATTAAGACAAAATTTGTCAAACGTGTTGGAGCCGACAAGGAGGCCGCGTAAAATGAGTGCAGAAGATTTGAAGACAAAAACAGAAGATGAGCTTGCTAAGATTATTCTTGATCTTCGCAAAGACCAGTTTAATGCAAGGTTTCAAAGAGCACAAGGGACGTTGGAAAATACGTCAATTTTGCGTAAAAATCGCCGTGAGATTGCACGGGCCAAGACAATTTTAAATGCAAAGCGCAAAGAAGAAAAAGCGCCAGCAAAAAAGAAGAAAGCAGCCTAAAAAAGGTAAGGAGTTAATAATATGCCTCGTCGTGTATTAGAAGGAAGTGTTGTTAGTAATAAGACAGATAAAACCATTACGGTTTTGGTCGAGCGTCGCTATATGCACCCTGTTTACAAGAAATATATCAAGAAATCAGATAAATATGCGGCGCATGATGAAGGCAATGCTTATAAAATCGGTGACCGCGTTTCTATTATTGAATGTCGTCCGATTTCAAAGACAAAACGCTGGACGGTATTAGAAGGGGATGCGGTTTCATCTGTACCTCCTGCGCCGAAGAAGAAGGCAGAAGCGCCTGCGCCAAAGGCAAAGGAATCAAAGCCTGCCGAGAAGAAAGCGGAAGCTAAAAAGGCGGCTCCTAAGAAAACAGAAGATAAGAAAGCCGCACCTAAGAAGGCGGAAGCTAAAAAGGTAGCTCCGAAAAAGGCTGCACCCAAGAAAGCAGAAGCTAAAAAAACAACAGCTAAAAAAGACACAAAGAAAAAGGGCTAGAAATCATGATCCAGATGCAAAGCAGAATGAGTGTTGCAGATAATAGCGGTGCCCGCGAAGTCCAGTGTATCAAGGTTTTAGGTGGTTCGCACCGCCGCACGGCTAATATTGGGGATGTGGTTGTGGTTTCTGTGAAGGAAGCTACGCCAAGAGGGCGCGTGAAAAAAGGTGATGTGCGTCGTGCTGTTATTGTCCGCTCACGTTTTGGCTTGAGCCGTAAATATGGCGAGAAGATCCGTTTTGACGGGAATGCCTGTGTGCTTATTAATCCTAATGGTGAGCCAATCGGAACACGTATATTTGGTCCTGTGACACGTGAGCTGCGTGTAGGGGGCTATATGAAAATTATTTCTTTGGCATCGGAGGTGCTTTAGGTCATGACGAGTCCAAAATTGAAATTGAAAAAGGGCGATCAGGTTATCGTCTTGACGGGACGGGATAAAGGTACGAAGGGTGAAGTATTGAAAACTTTAGCATCCGAAAACCGCGTGATTGTTCAAGGTGTTAATGTTGTAACAAAGCATCAGAAGCCAACTCAGATTTCACCAGGTGGAATTACAAAAACAGAATTGCCTATTCATGTATCTAATGTTGCTTTGGTTGACCCTAAAAAGGGCGAGGCAACTCGTGTTGGATACAAAACATTGAAAGATGGCAAGAAAGTTCGCGTGGCTAAGAAGTCAGGCGAAACAATAGGATAAGGTTAAAGAAAAAGGTATAAGCGAGAAGAACAATGGCACAACCCCGCTATAAAGAGCTTTATGATAAAGAAATTGGTCCGGCTTTGGATAAGAAGTTTGGCTATGACAACCCGCATAAGCGTCCACGTCTTGAGAAGATTGTGATCAATATGGGTGTGGGTGAAGCAACACAAGACCGTAAGAACATGGAAAATGCTGTTGAAGCGCTTCAGGCACTTTCCGGTCAGAAGCCTGTTGTTAATAAAGCAAGACAATCTAATGCGTCCTTCAAAATTCGTGAAGGTCAGGCGATTGGAACAAAAGTAACATTGCGCCGCGAGCGTATGTATGAATTTCTGGATCGTCTGGTGACAATTGCTATGCCGCGTATTCGTGACTTCCGTGGCATTAATGGTAAGAGTTTTGATGGTCGTGGCAATTATGCCATGGGTATTACTGAGCACATTATCTTTCCCGAGATCGAGTATGACCGAGTCGATAAGATTCGCGGAATGGATATTGTAATTTGTACAAGTGCTAAAACCGATGAAGAAGCAAAAGAATTGCTGCGTGGGTTTAAGATGCCCTTTAAGAACTAGGTTTTGGATAGAGATAACCGAAAAGGAAAAAAGTAATGGCGAAAGTCAGTATGATTGAAAGAGGTAAAAAGCGCGCAAAGCTTGTGAAAAAGCATGCTGCTAAACGTGCCGAGCTGAAAAAGATTGTTATGGATCAATCTATCGCTCCGGATGAGCGTTTTCAGGCAATGCTTAAATTGGCTGAGATGCCGCGTAATTCATCTAAAGTAAGAAAGCGTAATCGCTGTGCATTGACAGGGCGTCCGCGCGGTTATTATCGCAAGTTTAATCTTTCCCGTATTGCGCTTCGGGATCTGGCTTCTCGCGGTGAGTTGCCGGGTGTTGTAAAGTCAAGTTGGTAAGAGGAGAAAAAGACAATGGCAATGAGTGATCCTCTAGGTGATATGTTGACACGTTTGCGTAATGGCCAGCAAGCCAGTCATTCTATTGTGGAATGTCCGTACTCAAAATTGCGCGAAAATGTGTGCAAAGTTTTGGAAGAAGAAGGCTATATTCGCGGCTATAATATTGAAGATAAAGGCGGCAATAAAAAGGCTCTTATGGTTCAGCTGAAATATGCGGAAGGTAAGGGTGTCATTCAGGAAATTGACCGTATTTCCAAGCCAGGACGCCGGGTTTATAAAGGTTCGAAAGATATGCCGCATTTTTATAATGGTTTGGGTGTTTTGGTTGTTTCTACACCAAAAGGTGTGATGACCGATCATAAAGCCAGAGCGGCTAATGTCGGTGGTGAAGTTTTGTGCAGAGTCTTTTAGGCTTTGTCTGATTTAAGGTGAAAGTGAACATTTAAGGAATAATAAGATGTCACGTATAGGTAAAAATCCAGTTTCTGTTCCCGAAGGTGTAGAAGTGCATCTTAACGGTCAGGATTTAAAGGTAAAAGGTAAGCTTGGTGAATTGTCTTTGACTATTCACGATGAAGTTTTGGCCGTTATGGAAGATGTTGCGAATGATGACGGTAAGAGCGAAAAAGTTATAAAGCTCTCGCCAAAAAGCAAATCCCGTTTTGCGCAGCAAATCTGGCCGACTATGCGTACATTAGTGCAAAACCTTTTTGACGGTGTCAGTAAAGGTTACGAGAAAAATCTTGAAATTCATGGTGTTGGTTACCGCGCAAATATGCAAGGAAACACATTGGTTCTGTCACTTGGTTTTTCGCATGAAGTCCGTTACGACATTCCTCAAGGGATTAAGGTTGAAGTCGAGAAACAAACTGCATTGAAGGTAAGTGGCATCGATAAACAGCAAGTTGGTCAGGTGGCTGCAAAGATCAGAGCATTTAAAAAGCCGGAACCTTATAAAGGTAAAGGTATTCGTTATGCAGATGAATATATCTTGCGTAAAGAAGGTAAGAAGAAGTAAAGGATTTGGTTTAAGGGAATCAAGATCATGGCACAAGCAAAGACAAAAACAACACAATCTCAGCGCCGTACATACCGTACACGCAATAAGATTAGTCGTGTTAATATTGACCGTGTTGGTAAACGTGAGACGCGTCCTCGTCTATCAGTTTTCCGTTCCGGCAAGCAAATTTACGCACAAGTGATTTGCGACATTCGCGGCATTACTTTGGCGGCGGCTTCGAGTATGGATAAAGATCTTAGAGAGAAACTTAAAAAGGGCGGCGCTAATGTTGAAGCGGCTTCCGAAGTTGGTAAACTGGTTGCTGAACGCGCTAAAAAAGCAGGTGTGTCAAAGATTGTTTTTGATCGTGGTCGCTATATTTATCATGGCCGTGTGAAAGCTTTGGCTGAAGGTGCCCGCGCTGGCGGATTAGATTTTTAATCGAAAGAGGATTTTATTATTATGGCTCGTGGACAACAAGCAGAACAAAAAACTTTCTCGGATAGAGAAGAACCAGAGATGATTGAGCGTTTGGTTGGGATTAACCGTGTTGCGAAGGTCGTAAAAGGCGGACGCCGTTTTGGATTTGCCGCTCTGGTTGTTGTCGGTGATGGTAAGGGCCGTGTCGGATATGGGCACGGGAAGGCCAAAGAAGTGCCGGAAGCCATTAAAAAGGCAACAGATCAGGCCAAGCGCAAAATGATCCGCGTGCCTTTACGCGAGGGCCGTACGCTGCACCATGATGTTCATGGTAAGTATGGCGCAGGTAAAGTGTTTTTAAGATCAGCCCCTTCCGGTAAAGGAATTATTGCCGGTGGTCCGATGCGCGCTGTGTTCGAGGCTCTTGGGGTTCAGGATATTGTGGCCAAGGCGATTGGCTCTAACAATCCATATAGTATGGTTAATGCAACGTTTGCGGCTCTTGAAAACATGGAAAATCCACGTCAGGTTGCGGCGCGCCGTAATAAAAAAGTGAGTGATATAGTTTCTGGTCGTGAAGCAGGGATGCAGGGCATTGCTGCTGATGGGTCAGGTGAATAAGGACGATCAGGGTTTTATTGTAAGGATTTGAACGATGGCTGAAGACAAGGAAAAAGCGAGAAAGGCACCGGCAAAGAAGGCGGCAGATAAAAAACCTGCTGCTAAGAAGGCTCCTGCGAAGAAAACGGCAGATAAAAAACCTGCGGCTAAGAAAGCTCCTGCGAAGAAGGCACCGGCAAAGAAGGCTGAGAGCAAGGCTCCTGCGGCCAAGAAGAATGCAGCGCCGGAGAAAAAAGCTGAGGTTAAAAAAGCTGAGCCTAAGAAGGCTCCAGCAGCTAAAAAAGCGGAGAAGAAGAAACCTTCCGGTAAAACAATCCGCGTAACGCAAATTGGTTCACCTATTGGTCGTCAGGCTTACCAGCGCAAGATACTGATTGGTCTGGGTCTGAATAAAATGCACCGTACAAGAGAGCTTGAAGATACACCGTCAGTACGCGGTATGGTCAACAAGATTTCTCATCTGGTTAAAATCGAAGAAGATGCAGCTTAAGGGAATTAGAGCAATGAAACTCAATGAATTAAAACCACAAGACGGATCGACAAAAGGCCGCATGCGTGTAGGGCGTGGTATTGGTTCCGGTAAGGGCAAGACAAGTGGCTCCGG
>JAOUOR010000069.1 GCA_029880245.1 Alphaproteobacteria bacterium | reverse complement strand
TAGCTATCTGGCCGTTGATATTGATGGCGGTGCTAATAACTTCGTACAGATTGCTACGATTGTTAATTATATCGGTCTGACCGATGAAGAAGCGTTGGAAGTAAGCGGTAATCTGATCACAGCTTAAGAGTTACAGATTGTAGGAATGTAGGGACCTCTTGGACACTTCGTGTAAAACCTAAACACATGGAGGTCCACTATGACAAAATCAGAAGAAAGAGAATTGAAGCGCAAGCTTCGCGTACTTGAACATGCACAACAAAGCGGTAATGCAGCAAAGACTTGTCGCTATTTTGGCATCCCGCGTTCAACTTTTTATTATTGGCGCAGTTTATGGCTAAAGGGAGGAGAGCGCGCTCTCCTCCCTTCAAAGCCCATTCCAAAGCACCAGCCCAATAAAACACCGGAGCATATCGCCGAGAAAATCCTGCATCTAAGGCGCACATACCACCTAGGCCCACACAGGATTATGTGGTATATGGCACGTTATCACGACATAAAAATATCCGATGCAACAATATATCGAATATTAAAGCACCATGGCTTGAATTGCCTTCCACGACAAGCAAGAAAAAGAACCGTTCATACCAAACGCTACAATAAACAGGTGCCAGGACATCACATACAGATGGATGTGAAATTCTTGATCTTCAAGGATAAGAAGGGACATAAAATAAAGCGTTATCAATATACCGCTATTGATGATGCAACGCGCATTAGGGCCTTAAAAGTTTACAAGCGCCATACACAGGCAAATGCCATAGACTTTGTAAACCACATTATCCAAAGGTTTCCGTTTCGGATACAGCAGATCAGAACCGATAATGGCCATGAGTTTCAGGCCAAATTTCACTGGCATGTCGAGGACCTTGGTATAGAACACAAATATATCAAACCGAGATCACCTCAACTCAATGGAAAAGTTGAACGATCACATCGCTCCGATCAGGAGGAGTTTTACCAGTTACTAACCTATAAAGATGACGTCGATCTACAAGAAAAACTCGACGAATGGGAGAAGTTTTACAACTTCTCAAGACCACACAGCGCACACAAAGGAAAAACACCCTATGAAATCCTGAAAGAAAAACTATTATGAAACATGATAAGTGTCCAAACGGTTACCGGATATCACAACCACTATCAGCAGTATAAATATAGGGAATGCTACCTACTGGATTATCCGTTCCACGATAAGATATAATTGTACCTGTTCCTTGAACATCATACGATAAAGCATAAAAACCTGATGCAGCATCAACTCCACCGCCAAACTCAGATGAAGAATTATTTGAAATAGTTGCCACACCAATTTTTGTACCGTTTTTATCTGATGCTGTTGGCTGATTATTATTCTCGGGATCAAGAATAAAATTACCTTGTGCATCTCGTGGGCGTAAATCTATGGAAGCACCATACCCTCGGTTATACGAGTCCATCGACAAGATCGCGTTAAATAATTTGAAGTCCATTACTTTTCTCCTTTTTTGAAGCCCATAAGTAAATACAATCTATTTTTCTGTTCTTTTTCTAAATTCATCCATCCATCAACGAGGACTGATTTAAAGCTTTTGGGTAAATATTTGTCCACTACGCCCCATGTAACAGGATCATCCGTCATCTCAATAGTAATGCGCTTGAACTTCACACCTTCACCAAATGTTTTATCCATGTTGAGCCTATCAACCCCTGTCAGACTCAAGGGATTAGTTCGATCAGTAAAAGTTGCAAGCCACGGTAAACTCGTCTTTAACTCTGTTTTCTTGCCTTTAGTTAAAGAACTATAATATTGAATCCGCTCTTTGTTTGTCCTAACACTAGAAGGAAATGCTTTATAAACCTCGTTATATGACTCCGAACTGATCAACGCGAATACAACACCCCTTTCACCCAAATCCACCACTACAGCTTCACCTAACGTGCCATAAGATATAGGATGTGTTTCCGGTGTAATTTTTGGTTGAAGAACTGCCTGCACCTCCCGCACCGCACTACCACTTTTCACGCCCTCCGGTGTTTCGATCTCTACGGTGATCCGATAATTCCAACTAGATGGAAAGATATAATCACAGGATGTGAGTACAAATCCACAGACCAATATTGCCAACGTTTGCGTGAATCTCTTCATCGCAAAAACTCCTCTATTTCTCGGAGACCCCCACACTTGTGATATCCGGTAACCGTTTGGACACTTATCATGTTTTATAATAGCTTTTCTTTGATTTCAGAGAGCGTAAATCTTTGTCCTTGGAGATTTCGAATTGTTTTGATGCGCTCTATCATTGATGGATCATAAAGCTGATAGCCCACTTCGGTTGTGTCGGCAATTTGCAAAAGCCCTTCTTTCGTCCAGTATCGGATTGTAGCATTGCTCTCACCAGTTCGTTTGGCAAGCTGACCAATGCGTAGGAGACTTATTGTAGAATTTCTAGCTATTTGTTTTCCTTCTTTGCCAGTTAGAGCATTCAAATAAATATCAAGCGATCTATTCGCCGCATCATATATGACTTTGTGGTAGTCATCGCTAGAGCCGCCAAGCTGTGCTTTTTCCAGGCTAGAGATATATTTCATCCGATCCCGCTTGCGGATCAGGGCAGGGGGGTATCCGTGTTGCATCAAAATCAGATTCATCAATAACCGTGCTGTACGGCCATTTCCATCAACAAAGGGATGAATAGTCACAAGCTGATAATGCGCTTTGGCGGCAAGTTCAACAGGGTGTATACCTGTTTCTGTAGTGAGGTTTGCAATAAATTCCTCCATATGATCGGGTACACGTGCAGGATTGGGTAATATGATTTGTGAGCCGAATATACGCACTGGAATAGAACGGTAATGCCCGGCATTCTCGTCATCAATACCACGCAAAATTGTATTATGTATCGTCAGTATGTCGTTTTCTGTCAGATCTGTTGTTTTTGATCCGGCCAAGGCCATAATATCCTGCAAAGCTTTTGCGTGGTTCGTGGCTTCCAAATGTTCAATAAGCGATTTTCCGCCAATCGTTATACCTTTTTCTACGACTGCCGCTGTTTCTTTACGCGTCAGAGTGTTACCTTCAATGGCGTTGCTGGTATAGGTTAGCTCAATCAAAAACCATTCTTCCAGGTTTTTTACTAGCACAGGAGGTAACGGTCTGAACTTGTCAATTTGAAGTCTTTTGTCTGTAAGAGGGCTATAATCCATACATTAACCATAAAGCATTACTTCACGGTTTTCAAGAAACTTTTGGAGTGATAATATAATTAGCAAGAAAGTATTCCTAAATCTGAAAGCCGCGAATGAGAATTTCCAGTTTAACGCAGCCCATCCTTTACTTTCTTCGAATGCTTCGTAACCTCTATAATCTTTCTTATGCTCAATCTTAACCGGTCTGATCTATTTTATCTGGGAATAAATTTGGCATCCATCTATCCGCAAGTTTAGCCGGAAAAGCGAGGGCAAGCGGGGCGCGGTGCGTTTCAGAAGAAATAGCACCAAAATTGATAAGGCTAGCAGAAATTCTGGCCGCTTGCCTGTCACTGGTTCCGGTAATGTCCTTCACTTCGCCGCGTGGTAAAGAACCACGATAGAGAAGAGCGTCCAATATCAGGGCAGCTTTGTCGGGCAGATCGCCCATTGCAACTTCTTCTTTCGCCCAGGATAATATACGATAGCGCAAGCGTTCCGGCTGCACCAATCCTTCCATAAATTTCACTTGGTCAAGACAGATTTCAAGAAAATATCTGGTAAACTCGGCTAGGGCTTCTTCACTTAAAGTGCCGCGTCCATCCAGATCATTCCGGCGCGGTAAATCACATTTTTTCAAGTGCGCCTTATAATCCTTAACGGTACGCGCCAATCCCCGTGTTACAGACCAGACCCCGCCTGTATCCAGTGTTTCCAGCATGGACGCATGAGACATAAGCCTCCCTACACGACCATTTCCATCCGCAAAGGGGTGGATCCATGCAAAGCGGTGATGCGCCGATGCAGATGCAAGTATGGCCTCCGATTTCCCCAAATGGGTAAAAACATCTTCAAAACGTTCTATAAAGCGGGGTAGAGCGCCGGGGCTAGGAGCGATATGATCTCCTATTTTAACGTCATGCGTTCTTAACTCACCCGGTACAATTCTAATTTTTTCACCTGTTTCTTTGTTTTCAGTCCAAAGCAAGTCATCAGGTAACAAGGCGCAAAAGCGTTTGTGCGTTTCCATCAGGCCGTCTTTGGTATAAACACGGCCTGATAATCCGCCATCATCAATCCATTGCTGACAAACAATATGAGCTTTAGCTTCAAGCTGTAAGTCGCGTTTTTCAGGATCATCACTGTAATCCTCTTTCATAGACCGCTCAATATCAGTAGGGTGTGTATTATGATCTTCGATCAGGTTGCTGTAGTAGCAATTCATGGTTCGTACCAGCTTGGAAAGGGCAGTGTAGATACCGTCTGGTAAGCTGCAGCGAAAACCGGACGATTTTTGAGCTAGCTCAACGGCCATATCTATCAATTCACCGCGAAAGCGTGAGCTACCGGAAATCAATAACGGCTCCATCAATCCCAAGGATTCACCACGATCTTTTGTCTCTTTGGTCATCTTATATGGCAGGTTTTATGTCTGGTTAAAATTCTATATTATCCTATATATATCATAGTATTAGTTAAAATAAAAGAAGATAAAATGTTTAAAAATGGCAGGTTTATAGGCAAATTAGAAATAAGCTGGAATATTGAGATACCAGAAAATTGGAGAGACCATTTACCTGAATGTTACAGGATCAGCGGACGCAAACCTCCCCCTGTGGCGATAAGATTTTAAAGGCTCATTTTGAATAGGGCATAAATTAACGAAAGTCGCACTTCATTTTAGATTCCACCCATCTCTGGCCGCGCGATGTGATAATGTTTCTTATGGGAAATAATTTCCATTACTTGGTTTTATCGTAATTTTTCTTCTATATCCTCTTGTTGATGCAAAATGTAAAGAACTAGTATTCCGTACTCAGTTATTTTATAAAAGAAGATATGATACCCATGCTCATGTCTTCGAAATTCATGGAACTTACGCCCAAGCTTTGGCTGCTCAGCTAAAAGCTCAAAAGTCTTATGAATGGATAGATAATATTCATCAGCTTTTTGTTCACCAAAGTTTAAGATCGAGTATTCATATATGCTTGTTAGTTTTTCAGAGGCGGCATCAGATAATTTATAAACGGCCATTTTGCTTTAGTCTCTCTTTAACACTGCTCATTATATCAGGGATAGTGTTATTACTTACACCACTTTGTTCAGATTGTCGCAGGAGATTAAGAAGCTGCTGCTCGTCTGATAGTCTTTCTCGATCTTTTCTTACTAGATCGCGAATATATTCACTTTCATTATGATAATCACCAGATTCCACACGGCTTTTAATAAAGCCACGAAGTTGATCGGATAAAGAAACACTCATTGATGTCATTATAAAGCTCCTTGTTACAAGGGTATTATAGCATTAAATATTATTTGATAGCAATACATCATATTTGATAATATTACTTATGGAAATAATTTCTATTATCTATTATCTATTTTCTATTGATGTTAAATACTCTATTATTTCTTGTCTTCGCTCTCTTTTCTTGATGGCAATTTCAAAATTTTGATTAGCACTAGATTTATTTAAATAAAATGCCATTTCTTTAGGTGTCCGGCCTGATTTATTTTTAATATTAGGATCAGCACCAAGCGCAATAAGTTTCTTAACATTACCAACATTACCACTAAATACTGCAAGATGAATCCGTAACCTTCTGTGCTTGTCTGCGAGTTGGCAGCAAAAATAAACTACTTGTTCTAACTTTGAAGAAGTCATTTTGTTACTTCAATTCAGATAAATATAGCATAACACATACGCTAATAGCCTTGGCAATAAATGACACAAATAAATTGAAACACTACCATCCATATTACTAACGGGTGTTGCATTTGATGCAAGAATCTACCAAAGGAAGCTCAGATTCTAAAAGAATTAAAAATTATGATGAAATGGGGAACTTAAAGAGCGGTAAAAAAACTAACGCTGCAGCTAGATGCCCCTGCATGGCAAGCCAAACAGGGGCAGAAACTATGCGGTGTCTTAGACACCTTACCATAGCAACGCGTCCGACACGGTTATGCTATATATAGGCACAAAAGCAGATTCGTAAAATCAGGTCAATAACAAAAAGAAAAGCTGGACAATTCATAGTGGAAAATTTTAATTAGATATGTTAGGAATTTACTTAACTCAAGACAAGAGCGCTGGATTTTTACAATGACATACACATTAGGCATAGATGTCGGCATTGCGTCCATTGGCTTTGCAGGTGTTAATCAGGATCAGGGAAAAATAGTTTTTTGCGGCACTCATATTTTTGAGGCTGCCGAAAATCCTAAAGATGGAGCCTCGTTAGCCTCTCCCCGCCGAGAAAAACGTGGCATGAGGCGTGTAATCAGCCGCCGCAGACAGCGTAAAAAACAAATACGCGCTTTATTGGCAAAGCATGGCTTGAAAGATATAGATCTGATTGACCAATCCAAGACAAAAGCTTGCACATCTCCTTGGCTTTTAAGGAAAGAGGCGCTAGAGCGGCTGCTAACAGATAGTGAGTTTGTCCGCATTTTATTTCACATCGCCAAGCGTAGAGGTTTTCAGTCCAATAAAAAAGGCGGGACAGATCAGAATGATATGGAAGGTAAAAAAGTCTTAAGCGGCGCAATCGAGTTAGAAGAAAAAGCCATCCAATCCGGCGCAAAGACAATTGCTTCTTATTTGGCCTCTCAGGAAAAACAACGCAATGGCGATGGGGATTATACAAACTCCATCAAGCGTGACGCTCTTCGCGAGGAAGTCAAAATGATTTTTGAGGCACAGAAGAAGTTTGGAAACATCAAAGCTACCCCAGAGCTTTTATATGACTATGCGGGAAGTGGAAAAAAAGAAGAACGCAATACATGTCAAGGCGATGGAATAGCTTTTTATCAACGATCCTTACAATCTTCAGAGCATCTGGTCGGGTTTTGCACTTTTGAAGAAGGGGAAAGGCGAGCTCCCAAATGTTCCTATACGGCGGAATTATTTGTTATTTGGTCAAAATTGAACAATACCCGCATTAAGGATGTCAAAAGCAATGAACGGACTTTGACGCAAGATGAGAAGAACAGGCTGTCTGATCTTGCGCATAAGAATAAAAGTGGTGTGACCTATAAGCAGGCCCGTAAGGAATTGAGGTTGATTGATGATGAACGGTTCAATATCGGGTATCGTAAGCTCAAGGATGATGATAATTCGTGGGAGAAAATCCGTGACAATACTGAAAAGTCTGTATTCCTTAAATTTACAGGTTATCACGCCCTTAAAGATGCTTTGGATACTGGAGGTCAAACAGATTGGCAAAACTGGATCAACAACCGCCGCACCGCACTGGATGATATAGCGCATGTTTTGTCCTTTTATGAGGATCGAAAAGAGGTGGATGACTTGCTTTCCGTTCATGGTTTAAGAGAAGAAGAAAAGAAAAAACTTTCATCTATCACGAATTTCAGCAAAACAGTCGATTTATCCCTGAAAGCTATTTATAAAATTTTGCCTCATTTGCAAAATGGGCTGAGATACGATGAGGCCTGCAAGCAGGTTTGGGGGCATCACGGTCTAAGCGAATGCAAATCTCATGCTCTCGTTCCGCCTTTTGATGACATTCGAAACCCGGTCGTTAATCGTGCCTTGGCGCAAACCCGCAAAGTCATTAATGCCTGCATACGTCAATACGGCAAGCCGGATACTATTATTGTGGAACTGGCGCGAGATGTAGGAAGAAATTTTAAAGATAGAAAAGATATAGAACGCGAGCAAAAGAAAAACGAAGCATATAAAAATGAAGCCAAACAGCACGCCGCGGAGATCCTTGGCATCATCCCCGATAACGTGACGGGTGAAGATATTCTCAAATACCGATTACTTCAGGAACAGCAACATTTCTGCTTTTACTGCGGCTCTAAAATCACGCCTGAACAGTTTCAGGACGGCACAGCGGTACAAATAGACCACATCATTCCCTATAGCCGTTCGTGGAATAACTCTTACATGAACAAGACCCTGTGCCACAGCGATTGCAATCAGGAAAAAGGGAACAGGACGCCCTATGAATGGCTGGGAGGAACAAAGCAGTGGAATGGCATTATCACTGAAAGAGCAAAATTGCCACTCAAAAAGGTTGAGAATTTTTTGATTGAAAACTTTGAAGATAGAGAGCAAGGTTGGAAAGACCGTGCATTGAACGATACGCGCTATATCGCAAAGCTTTTACGAAGCCATCTTGCGGATAGCCTCGATGTAAAGGTGCAAACACGAAACGGTGCTCTGACCTCAAACCTTCGACATTCATGGGGATTGGGAAAGAAAAACCGCGAAAATGACCGACACCATGCGCAAGATGCCATTATCCTTGCTTGCTCAACCCAAAGCATGGTGCAGAAGTTTTCAAACTGGAATAAATACGAAGCTCGCAAGAAAAATCCGACGCAGCGGCTAATGCCACCCAAACCGTGGGCCACATTCAGGGATGATGTTTTAGAAGCAATAGACGGCATATTTGTCTCTCGAATGCCGGTGCGAAAAATAACGGGCGCAGCGCATGAAGAAACAATTCGCAGTATCCGCAAATCGGATGGAAAAGTTATCCAGCGGGTAAAACTTAAATCACTTAAGCTGTCTCAACTGGAAAATCTGGTCGATAAGGAGCGCAATATCAAACTCTACAATCTCCTAAGACAACGCCTTGAAGAGTACGGCGACAAGTCAGAAAAAGCCTTTGCTGATCCTGTTTATATGCCTGTCAATGATTCATCGAAAATAGCACCGCGTGTTAATTCAGTGCGCATCGAAACCAAGGAAAAAAGCGGCATCACAATCAACCACGGACTTGCCAGTAATGGTGATATGGTGCGTGTTGACGTTTTTATGGTCAATGGGAAATACCAGCTCGTGCCGATTTATGTTCACCACTTTGTGCAGGATAAACTCCCAAATAAAGCTATCGTTGCCTCTAAAGATGAGAAAGACTGGCTGGAGGTTTCAGATGAGGATTTTCTCTTTTCCCTCTATAAAAATGATCTTGTTCATATCAAAAATAAGAAGGAGGAGTTCATAGGCTATTATAATGGAACACACCGAGGAACAGGCGCTATTAACATTCGCACCCATGATAGCGATCCATCTTTTGGTAAAAATGGCGTCAAAGAAGGTATCGGTGTAAAATCTTTGCTAATATTTGATAAGTACAATGTTGATTATTTCGGCAATAAACATAAAGTGAAGAAGGAAAAACGACTTGGCGTGGCGAAGCGTATTGATACAAAATCCCGCCAGCCTGTCCCTGCACAAGGGGCAGTTGAAGCTGCAGAATGATGATGGTGAATTTACCTTGCCGATTGAGGATATAACGGCTCTGATTTTGGAATCACCGCAAATCACTTTGTCCTCAACCTTGCTTTCTGCCTGTCAGGAACATGGTTTGGCTGTTTTGACCTGCGATTATACCCATACGCCAAACGGTATTTTACTTCCCTTCCAACCCCATTCCCGCCAAAGTCGTGTGGCTCATATTCAAAGCACATGGACAGACAGTCTAAAACGCCGTCTTTGGAAGGCAGTCGTGCAAAGAAAAATACAAAATCAGGCGGCCTGTCTTGAAGCCTTGATTGATAAAAAGAGCGCAAAGCCGCTTTATAGTATGGCAGAGCGTGTCAAAGAAGGCGATCCCAATAATATAGAAGCGCAAGCCGCCCGTGATTACTGGCCCAAGCTCATGGGAAAGGAATTCAGACGGGGCAGAGCTTGTATAACAAATGCTGCTTTGAATTATACTTATGCCGTATTGCGGGCTTATGTTGCTCGTTCCCAAGTTGCTTATGGCTTGCTGCCTACCTTTGGCATTCATCACAATAACCAGCTTAATGCCTTTAACTTAACGGATGATTTGATGGAAGTTTTTCGCCCCTTTGCCGATAAAATTGTCTGGGATATGAGGGAGAATGGAGAATTTGAGGAAAATGCAACAAACTTAAACGTTGAAAACAGGCAAAGTCTTGCCAATATAGGCAATATACTATGCCAGATCGGGGGGCAGTCTCATTCCATTGGTAATGCGTGTGACAAAATGGCTTTTGGTCTGGTTAATGCCATAGAGGGCAAAAGCTCCGCTTTGTTGATGTTGCCGGAATTTATCTTCGAAAGTGATTCTCTATGAAAACAAATAAGGACAGATTCATGTGGCTTTTTGTATTTTTTGACCTTCCCGTTAAAACTAAACCGGAGCGCAGCACGGCAACCCGTTTTCGCAATTTTCTTCTCAAGGATGGGTATATGATGATACAATTTTCCGTCTATGCCCGAATCTGTAATGGTAAAGATCGTGTGGATAAACATCTGCAAAGGTTGCAATCCTCAATACCTGATAAGGGTAGTGTCAGGGTTATTCAGATAACCGATAAACAATATGAACGGATGAAGGTTCTTGTTGGAACAAGGAAAAATAATGAAAAAACAAAGGCCGAACAGCTCGTTTTATTTTGAACCATTCGGCCTTTATTCGTTTTATTTCAAAGCCCTACATCACCTCTAGTATAGCATAACCGTGTCGGATGGGAAGCTATGGCCCACGTAATTATAGAGCGCGTCATAATGGAAGTATAGCATAACCGTGTCGGATGGGAAGCTATGGCCGCCCACAGCAATCCGGCCCAAAATTCGGAAGTATAGCATAACCGTGTCGGATGGGAAGCTATGGCGAAGTTCATAAAGCGGAAATGCTGGATTTGAGTATAGCATAACCGTGTCGGATGGGAAGCTATGGCGTCAAACGCTTGGCCCGTGAGCAG
>JAOUOR010000068.1 GCA_029880245.1 Alphaproteobacteria bacterium | reverse complement strand
ATAAGAATAATAAACATATTGGTATTCTTCACCATCAGGACCTATAACTTTATCTGGATGGTCAATTTCTGAAAATTTCATACTCCTCCTCCTCGTGCTTCAACAATAGTAAGCGTGATCACCCCGACTTTTTAATCTTCCCGGACTTAATGGTCGTCCACCACTACTCTCATGACGCAAATCTTTGATTTCCATTTAACCATCACTCTGTAATCTATAATCGAATTTCATTGGATTTGTCAAAAATATGACAAAATATTCTGTTAACGTGCTTTAAAATTTTTCTTCTCAACAATATTAAGAAGATTTCCACGGAATTTTGAGGGTTATATAAATGAGAATGGCAGTGCGTACAGTCTGACGATAACTATTCTCCACTGCGGGATAAATTTCTTAACCAAGCCGATAATTCACCTTCGTCGATAATACGCTGGGCTGCCTTTATTATCATATCTCCAGTCTCTTGCGCCTCAAAGTCCAGTTCAATCCCATAAAAGGCACTTGAATTGATACAGTGGGTGGTGCAGGAAAAAATGATTTATCTACAATATCGAGATCAGCAGATGTTCCCCGTCAAGACACATAAAACGGATTAGTAGTTAAAAAACCAATTTTTAAGAATAATAAAAGCCTCTTACTTATTAGGCCGCTTTCTGAATATTCTCTTTTTTCTCTCCACCCTGTTCGCCTCGAATACCGGCAAGGAATTTACCCACTGCTTCTGCAAGACTATCAGATAAAGCAGCAATATCATCGGCAGACGTTTTGAGCATTTGTGCCGCCTGACCTGTTTCTTCTGATGCGCTCTGGACATTGACAATTTCGCTCGCCACCTGTTGAGCAGCTTGAGAAACCTCAGAAATGTTTCTCGTAATTTCGGAAATGACCGAGTTTTGCTCCTCAACTGCACTGGCCGTTCCTGCTGACGCTGAATCAATCTCAGAAATATTGCTGATAATTTCCTGCATGGCGGTTACAGCTTCTCGCGTTGCCCCTTGAATTTCACTGATACGTCCTTCGATTTCGCCGGTTTTTTGCGCTGTTTCGTTGGCCAGTTTTTTAACCTCATCAGCAACAACAGCGAACCCTTTACCGGCTTCCCCCGCTCTGGCCGCTTCAATAGTAGCATTAAGCGCAAGCAGGTTTGTTTGTTCGGCAATATCCTTAATTGCAATCACAACTTCACCGATATTTTCGACAAGATGATTCAGCTCATCCACTTTCCGGCTTGTGTTCGATGCGCTGGTCGAAGCCATGGTAGCTTTGGAAGCAACGCTGGCTATTTGCGATGAAATTTCCTTTGCACTGGCGGTCATTTCCTCCGTAGCCGAGGCAACAGTTGAAACATTGGCACTTGTCTCCTCAGCGGCAGAAGAAACGGTTCCGCTCGATGTCTCTGTTTTCTGCGCCGCAGATTCCATGCCTCTGGCCGCTTCCTGCAGCTTTTCAGAAGATTCCGCGAGACTTCTAATCGTACCGCCAACTTGCTCATCAAACACATCAGCAACTCTTGCTTGCGCCGTAACATCCGACCAAACCAGCATCGGACCGTCATACTTGCCTTCTTTATCGTAGATGGCACCGACATTAAGCTGAATAATTCTATCGGCAACATTAATCCTTGTCTGATAGGGCAAGTTTTTAGGATTACTGAGCAGGCGTCTTTGATGTTCCGGGTTTTTGTGAAAGACATCGATAGATTTACCCAAGATTTCGTTAGCTCTAAAGGGCAAGTGTTTTTCTATTGTTTCTAAAAGCTTTTTAGAGGCCTTGTTCATATAGTCAACTTTAAAATCATCTTTCATGTTAGCAGTCATGACAGCCGCATGCATTTCTTCAATCAACTGCCCCTGACGGAAAGCTTGGGTTGATACTTTTCCCAAGGTTTTCAAGGCTCTGGACATTTCACCAATCTCATCTTGCCGTTCTGTGCCCTTAATTTCACATGATGTATTGCCCTCGGCGATTTGGTTGGTGACGTGCACCATATCCGAAATCGGCTTTGTAATTTTGCGGGCTGAGAATAACGACACCAGAGTAAAGATAGCAAGTAATCCAAAACTTACACTTAAAGCAGACCACTTCATTTCATTGATTGGTGCCATAACTTCAGACTCATCAATTTCGGCCAGCACGGCCCAACGCGTTCCATGAAAATCTATAGGGCCATAGGCTGAGAAAACAGGAATGCCCCGATAATCTATCACAAGTTCACCACCTTCCTTGCCTTGCATAGCCCGATCAACGGTTTTCCCTGTCACTTTTGTTTTAAGGATTGTCGATTCTTCAGAAAAGCGTGAATCGCTGCGCATGTAGCCGTCTTTCCCCACAATGTAGGTTTCACCGGACTCACCCATGCCGGAAGCGACCTGCATCACGCCGTTAATCCGTGCAATCGGCATCTGAAAAACCAGAACACCGGCCAGAGAACCATCATCATTCATGATTGCCTCGGAAATAAAACTGGCAGCTGCACCGTAGCTGGGAGCATACGCCTCAAAATCAAAAAAGTGCTGCTCTTTAGTATTATCACGCGCAGCGCGGAAAGCATTGCCGAGATCGCTGTCTTTCCATTCCCCTGTATTTAGATTTGTTGCGTAATCAAGCTCCTTGAAAACAGTGTAAACAAGATCACCATTCGGAGAAAACAGAAAAATATCGTAATAATCGCGCTGCTTTAGGAAGTGCCTGAACCACGGATGATATTCCGCGTGCATCTGGCTGTAGAGCGAACCATCCTTAGCGTAATCCAGCATATCTTTAGAGCCTGCAGGATTCGGATTATCATCGATATAAAGACCCTGCAAAATTTTAGTTTGATCGCCTTGAAAACCCAGCTCGTTCCAGCCATTCATAAAATCAAGCAAAGCCTGGCGCACATACGGATTTCTGGATAAGGAGGACAAGTCCTGTTCAATAGTACCAAGATAGCCGGCTAAGGCATTAACGCGCGAGGCTTGTAGGGCCATCAATTTTTCCTCTGCGGCATGTACGAGGTCGCTTTCAGCTTTGTTCAAGATAACAAACCCTACGGCCGCGGCTGTCAAAATGGATATACCTACCATTAAAAGAGGAAGTTTTTGAGAGATTCGTAGTTTTAGCAAATTCATTTCAGCGGTCCTTCATCCTGAAGTTAAACGTAAATTCTTATACGCAGTACACTCGATAGCATAGGATTGAGATTACTCTATTATCAAGTGTTTAGTAAAATCCAGTTAAAAACTTCTGTCAATTCCAAAGATCACGCGCGAATCACATCCGTCTGCACATTCTCCCGGCTCATCCAAATCCGTATCCACATATTGAAGGGACAGATCAAAGCCCTCAAACGTGTAGCCCAACCCGACAGACCAATCCGTATAATCAGGTGTTCCAAAGGCTGCGTTATCATCAATTTCCTGATAACCGACATGCCCGGAAAGCGTGAAATCAGCAGGTAGAGGAACATCAACACCCAAGGCGTAATATTGCGCATCGCCACTATTACCGAAATATTCAGGGGAGTAGTTAATGGAAGCAGACGCAGAGAACACATCAAAGTCATACCCAAGGGCAAAAGAGCCTTCCCAGAAATCATAGTCCAATGAACTATCCGCACCGGGATACGCGTAATAAATGACGCCTATATCATAATCAACATCATGAAAAGAACCGCTATAGCCACCATAAACATCAACCTCAACGTGTGCTTCATCGCCGTCGTTAAAGTCAACATTCGATCCCCACACACCTGCATGCAATCCGCTGCCGTGAGAAATATCAAATCCACCTTGAACCGCGATATGCTCATCTGATTGAGCGATTCCCCGGAAAGAATATTCAGTAACAAATCCGACATTGCCCGAAATTTCAACATCCCAGTCATTGGTTGTCGCCTGCACTGAAAGCGGCGCCATGGTTAAAGTATAAAATATAAGTACACCAAGCAGATCTTGTTTTTTCATGATATTTCTCCAGCTCATGTTCTATTTTCCCCAAAAGCGTACCAAGTAAATTCTTGAGAGTCTCTAGGTATTTAATTCCATACTAGGGCATGTCCACACTACTCATGATTATAGAATGATGTTATTCTTTTTATCTGAAAAGCATCACCCAAGAGCAGGATGATTTTTGAATTTCACCCTGTTTTCAATGGCAAAATTAACGCAAAATCCCAAATATTGAAGCTTTGTTGATTTTTCTCAAAAAATTAGGGGCTGACACCTAATAATATTCTTTTAATATTGCCTTTGAAGTTTCATATTACGTGCATGAAAATGAGCCCTCGTTATGACCGTCAAACTATTTTACCGGAAATCGGGCCGGAAGGTCAGGAGAAGATTTCTGGTGCCTCCGTTCTTTGTATCGGAGCGGGAGGTCTTGGATGTCCCACGCTGCTCTATCTGGCTGCCGCCGGCATAGGACGGATTGGAATTGTCGATTTCGACAGAGTAGATGAAACAAATTTACAGCGACAAGTCATTTTTACAGTAGACCAAATCGGTCATAATAAAGCAATCGCCGCAAAAGCGCGGCTAAATGCCCTTAATCCTGCTCTTGATATTCAAGCCTATCCGGAAGAACTCACGGATAAAAATGCACAAGACCTGTTCAAAAAGTATAACATTATTATCGACGGAACAGACAATTTTGCAGCCAAGTTCCTGATTAACGATGCTGCCTTAAAAACAGGAAAGCCTTTTATTTACGGTTCGATTCTAGGCTTTGACGGTCAACTTGCAGTTTTTAATGACAATGGCGGTCCCTGTTACCGCTGCCTTTTCCCGGAACCTCCCAAAGGATATATTCCCAATTGCGCTGAAGCAGGGGTAATTGGCGCTGTAGCAGGCATGATCGGTACCGGACAAGCTATGGAAGCAATCAAACTCATTGTAGGCCATAAGAGTTTCAAGTCTTTGTCTGGAAAACTCTGGATCATGGATATGCACACGATGGAAAATCGCCTTCTATCCCTTACTAAAAACCCGGATTGTCCTGTATGTTCCAAAACAAAAGAGGATATAAAACTGCAATACTCCTCGCCTGTTTGCAACTACGTTCCTGAAATCCCCCCTGAAATGGCCCAGAATGCCATGCTTATTGATGTCCGTGAGATTGAAGAATGGAACGCGGGACATATAGACAGCGCACAACATGCAGCCCTATCCGGTCTTATGCAAGGAAACATGCCGGAATTGCCCATGGATTGTGAAATTTTACTCTATTGCCAGAGAGGCAAGCGCGGACTGCAGGCCGCTCAGATTCTGAAGGAAAATGGCTATCTGAATGTCAGTAATATGGCGGGCGGTTATGAGGCATGGCTAAAGTGCTTTAAATAACCATACCCCACCAGCGAAAAAGCAAGCGCAAGGCAACATAGAGAATCAGAATAGTGGTCAATAAAGCAAGGGTTATGTATGACAGGCATCTTTCATGTCGACTTGAAACGTTACAGAAATGCCATCAACTTCCTGTCTCAATCCATCACGATTTTTTCCAAGATTGAAAAGCGCCTGCACGCTTGAAGGCGAAACAAGAAGCCGCAAATAGGCTTCGTTTTGATCGAAAACCAGCTTCGGATCCAAGATCTCGTTACACCCGAATGGATTTATCGTTACAACTAATGTTTTATCCAGCATGGCAACCTCGGCATGAACCGGTTGTCCGGTCATAAGCGTTCTCAGCTCTGCTTCCGATATTTTAAATCTTAAATTCTGATCTTCAATCCTGACATTCATCTGCACAAACCTCTTTCCATTCTTCCGGTGTATTTATGTTCTTCATACAGGCGACAAGATCGGCTGGTAAAGTCAGGGGTTTTATTCCCACCAAAGACAAAAATTCCTTGATGGATCGAACGCGCTTTTCAGGGCTTTGGCCAGTGACAAAAGCAGGCAAGGGAAAATCCTTGAAATATCCCCCTTCTCTTTGCTGTATCAGAAGATCAAGAGCTTTCATATTTAAAAGCGGCATATCAACCGGAACAAATAAAATGCCGTCATAGCCGATCAGTTTTTGTAAAACGTTACAAATAGCTCGTGCAGGCCCCTCATTCAGCTCAACATCAGGAATGCACCGATACCCTTCATAGTTTCCGCTGACATAGATATCATCCAGACCTGTGCTTTGTAATACCCCAATCATATGATCAATCATGGGCCTGCCATGATAATCAAGGCGCGCTTTATCTCTTCCCATACGAGAGGAAAGACCACCAGCTAGCACCACACCCGCAATTTTTCTATTGCTCATTGTTGCGCCACCCTTAAAGAGTGGCCCGGAAGCCACTGCGACAAACCGTGCTCGTAATGCTCTTGCTTCCAGATGGGGCTTCGTTTTTTAAGTTCTTCGATAATGTACCGACAAGATTCAAAGCTTTCCACGCGATGTGCAGAACTTACTGCAATAATTACGCTGATCCCTCCAACGTCAAGTTGTCCCATGTAATGCGCCATGTAAATTTTAAGGCCGCCCCATTTTTTCCGGGCCTCAGCGCAAATATCTTCAAAAGTCTTTTTCGCCAGATCCTCATGAACATCATATGTGATGCCCTGAACGCTCTGACCTTCATGATGATTACGCACGGCCCCGATAAAAACATCTACTGCGCCATGCGCAGGATCGGACACAAAATCATAAGCATCCTGAATATTTAATGGTTTACTTGATATTCGGGCACATATCGAAGAAGGCTCCATTTCTATCCTCCGCAAACCGGGGGCAAGATAGAAAGTTCAGCATCATTTTCCAAAATATCGTTATCTTGTAAAATCGTGCAGTGGCTGGATAGTACCGAATCTAAAACCAGCTTCTCACCATCCAGCATTTTTTGAATAACGGTTTTTGCAGCCGCAACCGTACTACCCGACGGCACGGAAAAATTAAGGCTGTCGCCAAACTTCCTGAAAGCGCCAAAAAACTTTACCTGAATTGTTATCTCGCTCATACCTGTTCCTTATTTAAAACCCTGCCCTGCGATCTTATCAAGCGCATCACCGAGAAAAGGTTCCAGAATGTCCCAGCATTCCTTAACGGCCTTGGGAGAGCCTGGAAAAGCAATGACCAAAGTAGCGCCGACCATGCCTGCGCTCATGCGTGACAACCAAGCCGTGTCTGTAAAATGAATACTTTCAGCGCGAAGAACGTCGCCCAGCCCCTCCAGCATCCGGTCGCTAACCTGCTCCAGAACTTCCGGAGTCACATCGCGCGGGCCGGGACCCGTTCCTCCGGATGCAAATAAAAGATCCGGCTTGTGCTTTTTACAAATAGATAAAATATTATCGGCAATCGCTTTTTCATCATCCGGAATAACCTTGTGATCGGCGATATCCGCTCCGGCATTCTGGAGAATGTCCTGCAAGACAGGGCCGGTTTTATCTTCATATTCTCCTTTTGTAGCCCTGTCGCTTATAACGATATATGCGGCAGTTTTTCCTCTCAGGCTGCGGGGATCAGGAATTTGCGCCTCCAGCCAATCTGGAATACCATTCGGATTGATCCAAACGCCGCTTTTTCCGCCGGTCTTAACAAGCAAAGTCACATCGCCAATACGCAAATCAGGATCTACGCCCTTAGTCAAATCCCAGATCGTAAGCAACGCATTATTGACCCCGGCCAAGGCTTCCATCTCAACGCCTGTTTTGGCAAAAGCCACAGCCTGACAATAAACGCTGACACTGTTTTCTGCCTCATTAAGAGCACAATGGATAGTGACCTGATCAAGCGGCAAAGTGTGACACATGGGAATCATGTCCGGTGTTTTTTTTGCGCCGTTAATCCCTGCGGCTTCCGCAAGTGCAAGCACATCCCCCTTTGGCAAGGTCCCTGCTTTTACGCATTCAAAGGCTTCCCTGCCCATGAAAATAGTTCCAACCGCCACTGCACGCCGACGTGTCGGACGCTTGCGCCCCACATCAATCATTTTGAAATGCGATTCTTTCGCCGACGGAAACTTGATAACACTGTCTTGTTTAGCCATATCTTTTATCCTCCTATGGATGCCAGATGTTCACGTACTCCACTATTGTCGTCATGCAGGAAATGGGCAGAGCGTTTAAAATTCATAAGATGTAATATCTTTTCCTGAAGTTCATCTATTTGATCATCACTTTGCAAATAATCGCGCAAAGAATACCCGCCCTCGCCAAAGAGACACAAATGCAGATCTCCTTTTGCCGAAACCCGCAAGCGGTTGCACGACTTGCAAAAATCCTTTGAGTATGGCGCTATCAAGCCTATGGTGCCCTTACTATCAGGATGTTTGAATTCGAGTGCAGGCCCTGCCCCGTCTTCACGAGGCAGCAAATGCCAGCCACGCCGTAATAGTTTTTCCTTTACTATTGTCCCCGATAAATGGTGCTCATTAAAATAGGATTGGTTGTCCAGTGTGCGCATCAGTTCAATAAAACGCAAAGAGACCGGCTTATCTTTTACAAAGTCTATGAAGTGATCGAGCTCTTCATCATTCAGGCCCTTAAGCAAAACAGTGTTAATCTTGACGTCTTTAAACCCCACCTCAAAACTTTTTTGAATGCCCTCCAGCACATCGCGGAGACGATCATGTCCTGTGATTTTTTTGAATTGGTCAGGGGTCAGAGAATCAATGCTGATATTAATCGCACGCAAGCCAGCATCATAGTAACTTTGAGCCCGCTGAGGAAGTTTATAGCCATTAGTAGTAAAGGCCAGTTTACGCACACCCGGAATATCCCTTATAACGGCAACGATATCAGTAAAATCGTTACGAATTGTCGGCTCCCCGCCGGTGAGACGGATTTTCCATACCCCAAGACTGGCAAAAGCCCTGACCAGCCGAACAATTTCAGCCTGCTCCATGAATGCCGATGCACTGTCTGTTTTCCAGTATCCGTTAGGCAGGCAATATGTACAACGAAAATTACATATATCGGTGACAGAAAGACGCATATACGGAAACAGACGCCCAAAACTATCCGCTATCACAGGTTTATTTTCCACTTTAACTCCTTTGCAAAGACGGCAGGCCGAAGTGTTTCCACAACGACCCCGATCCAGTCCCCATATCTTAAAAAAAGACGTAGGAAGAAAGAATTCGGAGATTTTATGCCTTCTCGTAGAAAGCACTGGACTGTAATCTAGAGACTGTGCAAATGTATGCCCTTGATCTAAATCAATAGAGTAATAAAAAATGAACATTGCCAATAATTTACAAAAAGTAGCTTTTTTTCAGGGATTGAATAGTGAAGATGTAGATAAATTGGCAATTCATTGCCATCAAAAAAAATACTCTAAAAATCAGCAACTTTTTGAAGCTGGTGACAAAGCAGAGTCATTTTTTATAATATTGCAAGGCTGGGTTAAATTATCCAGGATTTCCCGCAATGGAGAAGAAGTTATTATCCATGTTTTTGGTCCAGGGGAATCCTTTGCAGAGGCAGCTGTTTTTGGAAAGAACAGAATGTACCCTGTGGATGCACATGCCGTTTCTGATGTAACAGTCATTGAGATTCCTCGTTATTTTTTTATTCAACAAATCGAAAATAATATCCAATTTGCCCTAAGCATTCTTGCATCTATTTCATCTCATCAGCACTATTTAGTTGGACAACTGGAACAAGTAACAACACGTTCAGCGCCGCAACGTGTAGGTGCTTTCCTGCTCCGCTTTTGTCAAAAAAAAGATGCACAAGACGGCTCTATAATTGTTGACTTGCCTTATGATAAATCCTTGATTTCCAAACGCCTTAATATTAAGCCGGAAACGTTCTCCCGCGCCTTGTCAAAATTGTCTCCTTATGGAGTTCAATCTGATGGTCATTGCATTATTATCCGTGACATGAAAGCCTTGTCAGAATTTTGTGATTGCATCTATTGATTTAGTGATCAAGTTTGACTTCTATAGTCATTTGAGATAGTTTCCGGACAAGGCGCAAGCGCCGCAGCGTATTAAACATACGTAAGAAGCGAAGCAACGATGTCCGAAACTAAAATCAAATGACTATATTGGACCGTACTGCCCTGAATACCGGATGATCAATGATATCATTACTGCACCAATACAGAGTCCGCCAGCTTAAGATTAAATCCGCTAATTTCGGCCCGTCCCGCCAGAAGCTGAATATACTGGCTAAAAGCACGTTGCCAGCTATGACAGGAAAGATAGTCACTTATCCTGTCCTGCACAGTCTCGAAAGGAAGCTCTTTCCCTTCGAGATGTTTATGAACCTTTATGATGTGATAGCCAACTTCCGTTTCTACAGGTTCGGTACTCAATTCACCTTCACACATACGTAAAAGAGCGGCTTCAAATTCCGGCATGGTCTGCCCCTTGCTAATCTGCCCTAATCTCCCGTTATCCTTAGCTGAAGAACAACCCGACTCTTCTCTGGCCAGGCTCTCAAACAAATCAGGGCTTTCTTGTAATTCTGTCAAAGCTTTATCGGCCTTGGACTTCGCTTCTTTTCTTGCCTCATTATCTTCGGGCGGAGCAAGATAAAGAATATGAGAGACTTCGAAAAGCGGCGATGTAAAAAATTTTTGCCTATTATTATCATAATAGCGTTTGCATGTATCTTCATCCGCTTCCGGTACGCTCAACTCCTGTACCAACAAATCATCTATGATCGCATCGGGGGTTTCTATGGCTTCATCCCGCTTACAAAGTCCAAGCTCTGCAGCACGCTGTATTAAAAGTTCACGGACAACAAGCGCCTGCATAGCCTCATATCTCGCCTCAGGCAAACTGCCCGCTGGATGATACTGAACTTCTCCATCAATTTGCTCGGGTGTGATTTTAACACCGTTTATAAGAATTCCGGGAGCTGTGATCATAGACTAACGCTCCCGCTTACGTACAATCTGATAGGGACGAAAAACAAAACCGATAGGCGCGCTGAAGACATGCACCAATCTGGTAAACGGCCATACAAGCAAGATGAACATACCCAGAACCAAATGCATCTTGAACACGAGAGCAACATCAGCCACATACTCATGCGCCCCGCCCCGAA
>JAOUOR010000017.1 GCA_029880245.1 Alphaproteobacteria bacterium | reverse complement strand
CATTATAGCCGCCTGATGCGTAATCCCGGCAAGCCGATGGATCTGACCCGCAACTACATGTGGACCCTACAAGCTGACCAATTGGCTCTTCTCTAAATTCAGATGGACCAGATGGTTTCTGCCAGCCACACGCACTGCATTTATCTTCAACCAACGTCCAGCCTGATTGAGGCTCCCAGCCACCCGCACCGCCATTAAGACTACAATCCCATTCTTTTTCATAAACCAAACCTCCTCCTGTTAGTCCCGCCGGACAAGCAAGAGTTTCCGTAGTCTTCAATGAACTATCACACGTACAGGCCGGAATCGGGCTATACAAACCAGATGTACACTCATAAGGATCAGGTAATCCGCCCGTTGTTGTCCCCGGACATACACAATTAGAGACATAAATGCTGCTTTTACCTACAGCATTTTGTGACCCCAGACCCGGCCAGCTCCAGGTAAAATTATTGGTCGTTCCCGTAGGGCAAGGAATCTCCCACACATATGGATAAAAGGATGAAACATTACAAGCACATTGCGATGCATCCACCGCAATCGGGCTAGCGCTGGTTACCGGCTTATTATCAACACATGTAACATCGTAAGTTAACGTCACAATACCGGACAAGCCAAAACCGGACGTGCCATTAACCATATAATAATAACTCGCACAACTCTTATATTGAACAGATGTTCCCGGCTGACAGACACAATTACTTGTATCATTATAAATTCCCTGAAACCAATTATAGGTCTGTGGACAGCTGTGCTTTGCAATTGTTGTTATATTACCTGTCATATTAGCACCGCATGGTATCTGACTCGCCCTATAATCTTCACGGCACCAGCAATCATTCGCACCGGAAGGCGCTAAAGACCCCCCATAAGGCTCATAAGGCTGTGTATTAGGTCCTGCCAGTGGCCAGCCTTGTGTAATGTTGCCCACATGGCTACTCCACGGGTAACCTTTTTCATGAGCAAGAATATGACTAAATGTTCCGGCATTACATTGATATGTTTCCCTGATTTGCGAACCGGTGTTGCCTGCATTACAATCCACTTGTGTTCTGGACTCATTATTAATGACATCTATCATATCGGCAACTTCAGTAAAAGACTTACCCGGAACTGTCGATGCAAAATATGCGCTATCATAATCCGGTGTTTTGTAACATTGCCCCGAATATGTCACAGAATATCCACCATCATAAGTCGCCGGAATAGTCACTGTATCACCACACCATGAAACCACGTCGGTATCATTACATTCAATAGGCTGGGAATTACAGATAATCTCGCCGCTGCTATTAACACCGACTAAAAAATCTCCCGCCGGACAAGTCAAAACAACATCGGAAGAGCAAACAGGCTGGCCATTTTGGATACCGACCAGAAACTCGTTACCGCAACTCATACCAACACCTATGGCGCTTGTCTGATATACACCGCTAACATCTTGCAATTGCCCTCCGATTAAAGATGGCGAGAAACAATCCACCGATGGATTTGTCGCATCATATTCACACAAATTCCCCGATAAAAAATTCTGCCGCGCGCGGATTCTACCTTCATCGGCAGATGTAGACCTCACAGCAGCGCTTTCCGAGAGCAACAAATCATCACTTGCTGTATCAGGGTCATCCACCAGACTTGCGCCAATCGCAATATTCGCAGCATTTCGAACATGGATATCTCCGGCATCTGTTTCCGATATCTGCCATTCCGATGTTGTAACCGAGCTGAAAAAATCCATATAGTGATCAAAACCATCTTCGATTTCCCCGAAAACGAAAGTTTCATCCATATCACAATTTTGAATTTCAAGACCGGTACCCGCACAATCAGAAGACTCTTCACCCATTCTGGAATACGCCCCCACCGGATCTTCACCATAGCTTATAACCGTAAAATGCGCCGAATCCTCTATATCTGTCATTTGATCGCCATTTTTATCCAGAATAGTTATACCGCCAGCTCCCATATCAAATGTGCCGACATTAGTCAGTCTATAAGTCACACCATAAACAAGTCTGCTCCCATACGCATCATAGGCTTCAAACTCTTGCATATTGAGAGTTTTAAATGGTAGAGCGCCAATCAAAATTTCCCCGATCCCAATACGGTTACTTGCAGTTGTACAAGTACCACCCACACATGATCCAAATGTCCCAAGCGTACAATCTTCCAGCCCGTACCTTACGTCCCCGCGCGGCGCATCAAGAGGCGCAGGGCAAGGATAGCGTCCAAAAACCGATCGAAACCCACCAATCGCATTTGTTGTTCTATTCACTGCGGCTTCTGTTCTATCAATCCTCTCCTGCACAACCTGTACCCGATACAAAGTAATAGCCGGAACAATCACCAACCCGATTATGACCAAGGCAATAGCCAGCTCTATGAGAGAATATCCATCATCACAGCGCCTTTGAATATGTCTGCTTTTCTTATTTATTAATTGGGCAAAACACATATCGGATCTCCATTGGATGCAAAACCTTTCAGTAATTGACCTGTATCTCTACAATCAATAACATCAAATTCGTTGTCATTTGTACCTACTGGAACAACAATAATAACACCATTTGAGTCAACAGGCACAAAGCTGCCAGAACCATCGGGCTTAACGGCTGTATTACATTTTAAGCGACTTTCTGCTATACTGACCGCTCCTCTAAAATCGCCGGATAGTTCATTACACAGCATCTCTGGCCGCGTTCCGGTGATAATCTCAGGATCAAAACATTCCGAAGAAGAATTACAAATCACATCGGATTTAATATTACCATCCACCCTTATGTTTCCCACCACATCAAGACTTTCCGTCGGACTAGTTGTCCCAATACCGACATCCGTGGCCAGGGTTACAATATGATTTGTAAAATCAACATGAGGAAACCATAAATTCTCAGGCAATGATACTTGATACCGTGTAATATCATCATAAAATCTAGGTCCGGGCGCATAACTTCTAGCACCTGAAGCGCTCCGGTTTTCAGGATGAACATCATTCATAAATCGTCTATCAAAATTACAATTTTCAAAATCATTACTGGTCAGGTTATTCATACAGTTTGAAACTAATACACCATCTTTGGTATATGCACCGTCTCCAGAACTTCCAAAAGAGACCAGAAAGAAATCGGCAGGGGTATTTATTTCCGGAGCAGTAATAACTTTAGTCAAATTATTATCGTCCGGATCAAGACCTATCAGATCAATAGCGCCAACATGATCTTGAAAACTGGCTGGAACTGTTTGATCATACGTCACAGCATATAAAATCTTATTTCCCCAAACATCAATCGTATCCATTTGGCTCATCTGCAAATTCCCAAAGGGCACTGCACCAATCACAACCGCATCCAACGGGTTAAAGGACGTTACACAAAACCCCGCACCGCCCGAAACTCTCCATGTATTATCAGCGCATAACGTAAGATCAGCCAAAACACTGCAATCTCCGCTTATACCGTATGCGGCATTTCCCTCACCAATAATAAGGCTTGCCGGACAGGGATAAGCACCATTACCTGCATTAAAAAACTGATTTATAGAACCTTCGATATTCGCCAGTTTACCGCGTGTATCTCTAAGCCGATCCTTGACAATAGTGGCATTATAAGTTGCCAATAAAGGGGTGACAATCATCCCGAGAATCATGAGCGCTATAGCTACTTCAAGCAGCGAAAAACCAGCATTACAGGCTAAAAAACCTGTAACCCCACGTTCTTCTTTAACTAAACGCTTGTTTTTAATCAAAATTACTCCAAAAACTCAATTACAATCACATTAAGATTAACATGAATTTAGTTAAAATTTTATGAAACTTTTAAGGATATACAAGGTAATTTAGCACAGAAAAGGAATACTATCCTAAAACCGTAAGATCAACAGCTTCACGTCCCTTATCAACAAATTTCAAGGTTACGCGAACACGCTGTCCAGCCTCTAAACTCTCCAGCTCCAGCTTATCAAGCAAGGTTTTATGGATAAATACATCTTTCATTCCATCATCTGGAATAATAAAGCCAAAGCCTTTTTCAGGCTTATACCACTTAACAATACCGCCCATTGCAACAGTGCCTGTTTCCTCATCCACCTCCGGCATAGTGCTCATCACACCTTTATCCAAAACCTCTATGACTTCTCGGACCTGACACCCTTTGGGGCTGTCAAAAACTTTACACATTAAAATTGCACCCTCACCGATGGAATGAAGTCCGGCCTGCTGAAGGGTTGTAATGTGTAAAAACGCATCATAATCGCCCACATCCGGAACCAAAAAGCCGAAACCTTTTGTCCCGTTGAACCATTTAAGATGCATTTTAACTGTTCGGAGTTGTTCTTCAGAAACTGATATTTGTGTAGAATTTTGCAAAGCTCGATGCCCTGTTTACTTGATAAATTGAAAATAATGCTAAATTGTCCGGCAAGAACTGCCATCCAGATATTCTGACATAATGCCTGAAAATTTTATAAAAATCTAGACCCTTTTATTATTTCCGATGCAATAACATTACAAGCAATGTTATAATGTAGATATAAACGTGAAAAACATACAGAGATTACAAAGAACGGAGAACATACATAAATATGCAAAAATGCCTTTATCCATGGCTAAAAAACTATCCTGACGATGTAGACTGGCACAGAGAAATTACACCAAAACCGGTTTACGAGATGCTAGCCGATACGGCACAAAAATATCCAGACAGCACTGCCTTTGACTTTTTGGGCAAGACATATACGTGGTTTCAAATTTACAAATCAGCCTGCAAGCTAGCCAAGGGCCTACAGGACCATGGCATTCAAAAAGGCCAACATATAGGACTATTTTTACCAAACACACCTTATTATCTAATCGCGTATTACGCCATATTAATGAGCGGCGCGACCGTCATTAATCTAAATCCGCTTTATGCAGAAGAAGAGCTTGAAACCTTGATCGAAGATAGTGAAGCCGATTTGATCATAACAGCAGATATAGCCATGCTCTATGATAAAATACATAAGATGCTCCATAATACACGCCTGAAACACGTTGTTATCTGTCCATTTAAAGAAATCCTGCCTTTCCCTAAAAACTGGCTTTTTCCTCTAATAAAGGGCAAAGAACTGGCAAAAATTAAAGCCGATAAACGCATTATTCATTACAATAATATAACCGACAATATCGGCAATTTTACTCCTATTGACATTAACCCAACAGAAGACCTTGCCGTTTTGCAATATACTGGCGGCACAACGGGTTTACCCAAAGGTGCCATGTTGACCCATGCCAATATCTACACAAATACGATGCAGGCTAAATTATGGTTTACCGAAATCAAGGAAGGCGAAGATAAAATGCTAGGCGTCTTACCCTTCTTTCATGTCTTTGCCATGACTGCCGTCATGAATTTTAGTGTGCTTAATGCCCTTGAAATTATCGCATTGCCACGTTTCGAACTCGAAGAAACCCTCAAAGTCATACACAAAAAGAAGCCCGATTTTTTTCCGGCTGTGCCCGCCATTTATAATGCAATTAACAACACGCCTTTACTCAAAAAATACGATTTATCTTCCTTAAAATATTGCCTCTCCGGTGGGCACCTCTAGCTGTAGAAGTCAAAAAAACCTTCGAAGCCCATTCAGGCTGCGTTGTGATAGAAGGCTATGGATTAAGTGAATCCTCGCCCGTAGCCTGCGTAAATCCAGTCAAAGGTGAAAACAAGGCCGGATCGATCGGCTTGCCTTTCCCGCGTACAATTATCGAAATACTAGATCCCGAAGATAGAATCACGCCAATGCCTCTGGGAGAAAAAGGTGAGCTTTGTATTCGCGGCCCGCAAGTTATGAAAGGCTATTGGAAAAACAAGGAAGAAACAAAGCAAACCATGAGCCAGACCAAAGAAGGTGATATGCGGCTTCATACAGGAGATATAGCTATTATGGACGAACAAGGTTATATTTTTATCGTTGACCGAATCAAAGACATGATCATCACCAATGGATATAACGTCTATCCCCGCAATGTCGAAGAAGCTATCTATAAACATCCCAATATAGAAGAATGTATCGTTGCAGGCCTGCCCAACCCACAACGCGGGGAGATCGTCAAAGCATGGATCAAACTTAAAGAAGGGCGAGAATTAAGCGCGCAGGATTTAAAAGAATTCCTTAAAGACAAAATCTCGCCCATGGAAATCCCCAAACGCATAGAGTTTCGCGAGAAACCCTTACCCAAAACTATGATCGGAAAACTTTCACGCAAAGAAATTGTCAACGAAGAACTTGACAAAACATCCTAAAAAAATAAAAAATACAGATAACAGAAATAAAGTTGACAAAACGATACAAAACGACATGGAAATATGATTTAATCCTGTCCGCAATTTCGTGTTTGAGCATAGAAAGACAAATGGAAATAATTTAGATGTCCGCAACCAAAATTATTGCTGCGTGTTTGATGATGGCTTCCCAGACTTATAACGTGCCGCCCGCCTTAATGGTTGGCATATATAAGGCAGAAGGTGGCAAAATAGGGCAGGAAGTTGCCAATGAAAACGGCTCACATGATCTTGGTCCTATGCAAATAAATACAGTCTGGCTCCCCGAACTTGCCAAACGATGGAAAGTAAGCGAAGACAAAGCCCATAAAATGGTGCGCGATGATGCCTGTATAAATACAAAAGTTGCAGCCTGGATTTTGCGTAACCACATCAATGAGACACAAAGCCTATCGCAGGCCTTGCAGCATTATCATTCGAGAACGCCCCGTTACGGAATGAAATATAAACAACGTGTTCTTGACATAATGTATGAAAATGGTCTAATAAAAACAGGTCGCTAGACATTATACACGATAATAAAAATGAGTATGGAAATATCATACACTTTAGAATAACGGGATACAAAGCACATATAATTACAAAATTTTGTTCCCATGCGATAATTATTTTGCACTTATTCTTGATTTACTGATCAATATTGTCTAGTATTTATAAAAGGCTTAATTGTCTTATTGGCTTGTAGGGTAAAAATAACTATGTCACGTAAACTTCTTACTACTTCTTTCCTTAGCATTTTGTTTGTTTCTGGCTGTACTTATTCAGGAACATCGTCCAATCCGAATTTCAGCGGAGGAAGCCCACAGCTTGTGGCATCCCCGGACAAAGTCTCGGCCATGCTTGCCGAATCAGCAAATCGCGCTTCAGTTGCTCTGGAAACACTCGCCTCTGTTGAGCGCGCAAAAACACCGAATGTGCCTATGGCACCGATAGATAATGCGCCCATTGAACTACGCCGAGCTGTAACGGTAAACTGGGTTGGTCCAATTGAGCCTATTGCAAAAACTTTGGCTGATCGCGCCGGATATGGTTTTGTGGTCATGGGTAGTAAGCCTGCTGTCGAAGCTGTTGTATATCTTGATCTTGAGAATTCCCCCGTAATTGATGCATTCCGTGATCTTGGTTTACAACTTGGCATGCGTGGCGACGTTAAGGTTGATGCCCGCAACAAAATGGTTGAAATCTATTATGCACCGCACTCAGGGCTTGCCGGTCCAGAAGGGGATATCTAAACCATGCGGAAATTTTTTGCGTTTTTTATCCTGACAATACTTATTTTCCCAGCGCCTTATCAAAAAGGATATGCTGGCCTGCCCGTGGAATCCGAAGAGCCAATAGTCGACATTGATATGGAGCCGGTAGATATGGAGACCCTTATGACCTACAAAGGTCAGGGCGAATTCATTAAAAACACATTGCCTCTGGATATACGCCTTGATGCAGTCCGTGAAGCCGCTACATCTTTTGGAGCGCGTGGAGGATTAGCCAAACGCACCTATGAAATCCGTAAGGAGCTTAAAACCCGTGAGCGCTATCTTGATAGTGTTTTCAATTTTGCACAGCTTCTAGTCGCAGCGCCCTCAGGCTTTATGATCGAGCCACCGATTATTTCTGAATCACAAAACGCCATGATCATTGATATAGGCGGTCAGACGGCTGCTGTTTCAGACAGAATTTATGATATTGTGCGTAACGCCAAGATTGTTTCTGCCCCTAGAATGTGGCGCCAATATCTGGAACGCGAATGGGGCGAAGTCATTCCGCCGCCTGATATTCTGTTGCCCCAAAACGAGGAAGAACAATTTGAATGGGATAAACATATTAAGATTGGTTGGGATCATGGCTATTCTCAGGCTAACGAAATTTTCGAGCGCGATCTTGCCAGATTAACAACAGATTTCGAGGGTATGGTACGTTACCGTCTGCTTTTAGCACAAGGTATGATTTCACCGCCATACGCTCTTCAACTCGACCGCGGTGTAACAGGCCGTGGTGATCAAATGCGCATAGGTGACCGGGCTGTGCAAATAACCGGAGTACCTACGCTTATCACGGAAACTAAACAATGGAAACCCGCAAGCCGGTAAGCCTTGTCAAAGCTGAAGATGATCATGCGAAGACCTGGCCCGACGAGCCAAATAGGTTTACGCAAGATGATGTGGATGACTTCCTCCTCTGGTGCGTAAAACAAGGTTCGTCCGATATTACAATTCAAAGTGATCGTCCTGTTTATAACGATATAAGCGGGCATCTTTATCCTGGAACATTTCGGGAAATTGATGCTGCCGATATAGGCGTTTTCCTTGAAAAACTCTATGGACCCGAGGCACGCGCCCGTTTGGCTTCAGCCAAAGATCTTGACGTATCCTATGAAATCCGCCCCGACCGCTATACGCGTATTCGCTTTCGTGTAAACATCACAGCAATTCTATCAAAAGGCCGCGATGGCGCTCAGATTACAATGCGAACACTTCCAAGCGATCCACCCACTATGAAAGATTTGAGTATCGAGCAGGAAATCATCGATAACTGGGCGCCTCGACAAGGCTTGGTAGTGGTCACAGGCCCAACCGGATCAGGAAAGAGTACCTTGCTGGCCGCCGGTAATCGTATGCTACTGGAACGCCCGAGAGGCTGCGGCAAAATGCTAACCTACGAATCACCTATTGAATATGTTTATGACTCGATTAAAAGCCCACGCTCTTTGGTTTCCCAGACAGAAATACCAAGGCACCTGCCGGATTTTGCCAAGGGTGTGCGTAACGCCCTTCGGCGCAAACCAGAAATTATCCTCGTTGGCGAAGCCCGTGACCGGGAAACCATCAATGCCGCCATCGAAGCCTCACAAACAGGTCACGCCGTCTATACAACAACTCACACTCTGGGTGTTGCCAACACAGTTTCACGGATGATTTCTGCTTATGAAATGGATGAGCGGGAGGAACGCGCAACCGCACTTGTAGAAACCCTTCGTCTGATTGTTACACAAGCCCTTGTTCCTCGCGTTAATGGTGGACGTTGTGGTGTACGGGAGTGGATGAAATTTCCTGATGATGTTCGCGAAAGATTACTGGATATGCATTTTACAAAATGGGCCAATGAAATCACAAGAATGCTCCCTCAATATGGCCAAAGCATGCAGACTTCGGCCGAGATCGCCTATGAGGCTGGTCAGATTGATCGCCATTCTTATCTGGTTTTATCCTCCAGCACCGGTTCATAATATCTTCATTTTTATGCTATTATAATGTATGCTGTCTTTCTATTGTAAAATTGACGCAACCAAGGAATTTTTATGGTAAAAGAACTCGAAAACCTCGAAGCAAAGATGAACTGGCATTGGCGTGATACCATGCGAACCGTTCGCTTCCTCAGCTTTGATGGGAGATGTGCCTTGCTCGTTCCCGTATGGTTGTTTTATTTGCGTTGGTCGACAATTATCATTAGCTTCATAATTTTCTACGTATTTCGTTTCTTTGAAAACAAAGGCCTCCGTTTTCCTTCCGCCCTAAGGGCTTTCCGCTCATGGATGGTTGGCCGCAAGCGCTCAGGTCTTTTAGGGGTACAAAAACACCGATTTATTGACTACGGTTAATCTGATACAAGTTTAAAATATATTACCTTTATCTTCTTAGGGCTTGAAATTTAAGGATTTTCAGCTTAATCTCATCCTTGTTTGAGTTTAAATTATTTTGTCCTTTGTTGTGCCCTGAAAAAGCACTCATATGGATTAAGGACATCAGGAGAAAATTATGCCCATTAAAAGATTCAGGAAACTTTTGCACTCCTCATGCCTTATAACCCTTGTATCCTTATTACTAGGCGCTGGAGCGAGCGTAACTCGTGCTGGCTTTGAATGGACACCTCCGCCCGAGCCTGTGCGCCCTGCTCCACAAAAAATGTCTCCAGTTCCGGTTGATCCTGCGAATGAAGGAATGCTTGGTGATGATCCTCAAAATATAATGAAAAACCTTCCACATGTCACTGACAAATCACTGCCGCCTGTCATTGACAAATCCAACGAAAAACCAAAATTGAAAATTAAGGTCCTAACGCCGGATAAAGAAATACCTGCCGCGCAAGAAGAGCAAGCACCGCCCGTTATAGCAGAGCCAAAACCAGAAGAAGAATCTCCCCCACCCGTAGTAAACGTGGTAGAACCCGCAACAAATACACATAAGACAAAAGCAGTAAAAGTTGACCTTTTTCCTATGGGCAATGAAGCCGCAAGTAATTCCGCATCAGCTGATCTAACGCCGGTTATTCTACCCTCCGATCCTGAAAAAAGCCTTGATGATCTGAACGCCGAAGATCTTGTAACCGGCGCTGGAAAAGAAACACCCGAAGCAAAAGCCGAGAAGATCGTTTGGAGCGCAACTGAAACATTCGATGTCATTGAGGGCTTCGGGTCTGATATGCCGCTGGTTTTGGCTCTAAGGCAAATTGTACCCTCAAAATATGCTTATTCTATCGGTAAAGATATTAATCTGGGGCAAAAAGTTTCTTGGGAAGGTGAAAAACCTTGGAATGACGTTTTAACCTCGACCTTAACGCCCATAGGAATTTCCTATAACATCAAGGGAAATAGACTGCATATTTACAAAGAGACCCCGCAGGAAATAAACAAATCAGAAGAGCCCATCATACAATCCGCTCCGGAAATAAAAAAAGCGCCTCCCGAAATAATAACACCTGTTAAAAAAATTCCAGAGCCTGTCGCAGAAGTAAAAGAGCCTGAAACTCAGCCTAAGATGCTTGCCAGTAGCGCCAAACCGGAAAACTCTATGGAAGAGACGAAGCCGAAGACATCCGGACATGAAACATCATCCATATCTCGCAAAGTCATTCTTGATCCGGGCAAAGTGGAATCAACGCAAGATGAAATCATAAAGCAGGTCATGGGTGAAAAAGATTCGGATCCAGAGACAATTAAAATTGCGAAAAAACAGGACGCTCCAATGAAAGTCCCTGTTGATGAAATGGCTATGAAAGAAGAAATAGAAGAGCCAATGCCTATGCTTGAAGCAATGCCTGAAACTAAGACCGAACCTTATACGGAAGATATAACATTTAATCCTCCTCCATCTCCTGCGCAAAATAAGGCAAAAGAAGCCCCTCTTCCAACAGAGCAAAAGACAACGCTCGCCCGCGTCAATTCAAAAATGCACGTCTGGAATGCCAATAGCGGAAACAATGTCAAAGCCTTGCTTGAAAAATGGAGCTCAGAACTTGATGTAAAACTTGATTGGCAAGCCGACAAAAAAATAACACTCAAACAAAATGTCCTGATCAATGGAACTTTTGGTAATGCTCTAAAGATACTCTTTGATCAAGACACAGTTAAAAATCTTGATTATGATCTGGTTGAAACTGATAGCGGTGTAACACTTTTTGTAAAATAGCGCCCTTGCCTATTATAGTCGTTTCGCTTTATTTTTACACAGCGTTATTCGTTGCTCGCTTATGTTTTATATGCCTCATGCCTTGTGTAAAATAAATGGGAATGACTATAAGGTTTTACAGGAAATTCACGAGACTAAGCTGGCTGGTGATGGCTGTTACCCTATAGGAAGTTTCGAGCTGGGTCTGAACAGCCTGTAATTTTACAGCAACATTATTGATGTCCACATCCTCAACATTAGAAATAGTCGTGAGCAAAAAGTTCTTTTGCAATATCTGTTTTTCTTTTGTTTCGGCAGCTTGAGCCCTCGTTGTTTCCAAACGAAAGCGCACCTCATCCACATCATCAATAGCATGCACAACCATTTTCACAATCTCATTATAAAGTCGGTAAAAATTATCCTGCATCTCATTCTTATCGGCCCCAGGAGCTCCTAATTCATCCGGTATGCCCGGAAAAACCCCGTTCTCATAGACATCCAACACAGGCGGCAAAGTATCGTTTTTAAGAACAGCCAAAGCCACCATAATATTTCTAAATGGATCTTCATTGGCCAAAGCCGTATATTTCAGCTCTTTATCATCATCGACGCGGACAAAAACATCACCGGTATTGCCAGAGCTTAAAGAAGAAGAATAGCCGATAATTGTATCTGTAAGAGCATCAGGATTGCCGCTTAAGGCATCCCTGTCATTGATATCAGCGATAAGCTCATCTGTGGTAATCGTTCCGTTTTTCCATGATGTCAAAAGCGTACTAACCGCCGCATCCAGCGTTCCTGAATCCGTAATTGGTTTGGTAAAACTATCCGATCCCGCTAAAATATAGCGATCCCCGTCTTTGGTATTGAGTAGATCCACCATAAAATCGAACAGATTTTCAGCTTGATTCTGAAGATTACGAAAATCAATATCTGGTCTCGCCGATGTTTTACCGACAACTGTTTCTTCAATCACCGTAGTGGCAGGATCATCATAAACCACATCGTCACCTTCCTGATGACCACCTTCTTGAACAAAAGCCAAAAGCGTATCAGCCAAATTTGAAGTTTGCGCCTGTTGCTCTTCTATTGTATCAAGCATTAATTCAATGCGTATATTAGCCTTCAAAATATTATTCAAATACGTATCAAGAGACTCCACACCATCGCGCGCTCTCAAAGATGTCAGAGCATCTGTCTTAAGTCCCGAAAAATTCTCTGATTTTTTGCCGGTTGCAAGCTGCACGGAAAGCTCGGAAAACGCCGTTTGCTGAGCTTTAATATTCTCTATTTGCCGTAATGCCTGACCCAAAGTCGAAACACCTGCCATGATTTTATATCCTTTTCACTCATTCACTTTAATATATTAAACAACATCCAGTAACTCCTGGAAAATCTGGTCAACCGCACTAATTACGCGTGCAGACGCCGCATAAGCAGTCTGAACCACAATCAAAAAACCCAATTCTTCATCCAAATTAACTGAAGATTGATCCAAAAAACTCTGTGTCAAAAGTATCTCTAATGTCTCCGCATCTTCTCTTCTGGACTCAAGCAAAGCCAATTCCTGTGCATTTTCATTAATAATTTTCCGCGCGTAATCTTCAATCGTTAAACCCTGACTAATTTTCGTTATGTCAAGGGTGCCCTGTCCCAAAAGAGAGGAACGGAAAGATTGAAATACACCGCTTCCTGCTTCAGTTTCCGATTGATAAAGCCGATCAGTAATAGGTGAATATCCTTCGATCACACCCCCGCCAAGGTCTTGATATGTCCCAAATAAAGCACCAATGATATTTGCATCATCATCAAGCGTAGTCCGTCCTAAAGCAGTACCTCCAAGCGTAGCCGCATTTACCGAAAACGGACCGCCAATAATATTGATCGTTCCACCAAAATCCGGATTAACAAAGTCATTGCCCGGCCTCAAGGATAAAAACCCATCTGCATCTATTTGCGCAGCCAAACCATCTATGGCATTAAGCTTGGCCAGAAGTTCGACTTCTGTATCTGTAGGCTCAAGAGCAATTCTTATAGCATTGGCATTGCCAACTTGCACATCGAAATACGGGTCCTGCGCCTCCGACAAACCAAATCCAAGCCCGATAAAAGCCATACCCGTATCAGATATAGGCTCTACAGGGCTTTGAACGATTTCAATATTACTACGACTATCGATGACCAATTCACCATTCGCCCCCACAGAAACACTCCCACCAAAATCCGTGACAATATTGAACCAATCAGCATCTGCTGTAATATAATTCATAAGATTATGAGCAGCTGTTGCGCCGGAAGCCGGAATTGAATCCAGATCAACTTCAACATCATATGGCCCGCCACCAATATCCGGATCATCAAAGCGAATAATAAACTGATCCGTCTCAGCCGCACCGCTACCAAAGACATCAGGCCCGCCTGCCGCAAGCACATCAGCCATAGTGGCAAAACTGGCAAGACTTGTTGTACTAAGCACTGTATTACTAGAGCGCAAACCAAGCCATTCTTGTAAAGTCGTCCCGCCGGTTGCCGCTGCCCTTATATCAACCGAAGTCGCCGTATCCGTATTCTCTATAAGCTGAAAATTAATATCACCAAAAACATGTTCAATCACGCGGGAAACAACATCTCCGGCCCCTGAGGGCAATGATCCGCCATATGTGCCTTGTTGTAATAAGTTTGGATCGTTAACAACAAACTGGTTGACCTGTATAGCCGAAGCAAAACCGACATATTGCACAGGCGTCACCGGAATTGTTGAAGTATCAGGAGGAGTATCCGGTGGAATAGCCCCCGTTGGATCTGTGAAGAGTCTTAAACCCTGTGCGTCAAAACGTAGTGCCATCTTATGAGCAAGCTCATCTATTTGCGCCGTTTGTTTAGGAAAGATATCATCCCGCAAATTAACAAGGCCGCCAAGCTTCCCGCCTAAATTACGCTCCGTAATATCAATTGCCGAGGGCGTTTTTGTTGGATCACCAACAAAAATTCCAGCAGCCGTATCAGGATAATACGTCGTTGCAGATACAGGTGTTGGCCTGAATGTCAGAAGACTGGGCTGATTCGAAGCCAATTCAACCCCTTCTAGTGTCTGGATAATCATGACACCATCTCCGCGCCTAAACGTGCTAAGGCTTATGAATTCCGATAATTCTTTGATTGACTGATCCCTGAGGTCTTCAGCCGCCGCTGTTGTTTGCCCTGCCGCCTGTGAAAATCCGATTTCAGAATTCAGTTCAGCAATCTGAACCAATAAGTCATTAATACTCGTAACAACACTATCCATTTCTGATTGCGCATCATTACGCAACGTCAAGATAAAATCCGACAATTCTCTGATTTTATCTGCTGTATCAACGGCTTGGTTTACAACTTCCGTTTGCAAAAACTGATCATCCGGCGAATTCGCCAGAGCCGCAAAACTATCGCGCAATCTGGATATTTCCGCAGCAACAGAGACAGCCTTGTCCGGAGATCCGTGAAATTGCTCTATACGTTGTAAGTAGCTTGCCTGCACACCATATAACCCGACATCACTAATCTGGGTCCATAAATCCCGCTGTACCCGCAAATCTACATTCCGAATAATCGTCTCACCCAAAACACCAACAGATTTGCCGGCAACAACCTGCGTAGATTGCGGCAAAATCTTCCTTGTAAAGCCCTCAGTACTGGCATTCGCAACATTATTCGATATTATATCAATTTGTTGTTGGTATATTCTTAGGCCCGAAAGGGCGGAATCCAGTCCTGATAGTCCCATAGTAACAATCCTTGCACATAATTCTTTTACTTAAGAAATACAATGCAAGATAAATGCCAATAATAATGCTTAATCTTCTCTAAAAGCTGGAGGGATACCCGTCGAAGAAGAAATCCGCGCATTAACAGCATCCACATGTTTTTGCAGCCCTTGTTCGACAAGAACGGCATCAATCATCTCGCGGCGAAGCATTGATTCGTAACGATCCCTTAAATGCATCAATGCAATCGCATCAATCGAAGCCCCAATACGCTTTACATTGGCCGGTTTATCATAAAGATTGGTGAAAAAATTGGGATGCTGGTAGATTTTTTTAGTTAACACTTCCATTTGAGCATAATAACTTGGCCGTACGCCAAGAATCTGGTCAATTTCATCATCTGTCGAACCATCCCCATCCGTATCATCAATACCAAACTCCCGCAGCAACGCCTTCATATAGGCCCACCCGGAATCCTCGGTCAAAGCCGGACTATGATAAGGCCTATAATATGGCGGCGAAGGTCTGGCATTAGCAGGCGTCGTCAAACTCGGCGTAAATGTCCCCGAATTCCCTAAATTCGGTGTTCCTGCCGGCGGATTTGTATATGGTTCAGTATAACGGAATTGTATGGGTAAATCAGGAAAAGATGCCGGATTTGTACCAGGCTGTCCTGCAGGTGCCAAGGCCTTCATACCGACAAGATTTATGAAAGTGCTATGTGCAACGCTTTGCTTAGCTGCATAGCTTCTTGATCTATATTGCACCCGCAAATCTTTTTCCATGCTAAGAACTGTCGGTGTTACAAAAACTTCAGATGAATACAGATTCTTAGCCAGCGCTAAAACATCCTCTTCATCTTCGGTTGTATTTGCCACATCAAAATAATCAATATCCAGCGTTAACTTGCTGTCCAATGTGCGTGTATAGTCAATGTCCTTATTGTGGCGCGCCCGTGCTCGGAGCTGTTGCGCAGCTGTCAGGCTGGTATTTATGATACAAAAGCCATCAAGTTTTCTGCTATTATCACGGGGATCACAATATTTTCTTCTGAATTGCTCGATACGCGCAACCACCGAAGTTTGGGGACCGCTTTCTGCACTGCTGTTTTGTACACCCAGATATTCATCAAGCAAGGCTCTGTTCAAAATTGCTTTTGTGAGATTACTCTTTCTTTCAGTATGAGCAACACTGCGCATGAATGTCCCTATACGGCACATTTGCTCACTTGGATGATAATCCTTATGGGCCCTTGCCCGTAATTCTTGCTGTTTCCTTTGAACAAGCATTTGCGTTTCCGCATCAAAGAATGAGCCTATTATCGCAGTTTGTAAAACCATGACAGCAGAAAATTCACGCGTCATATCAGAAAGTGCTGCAGCCCACTGATCTCTTTGCGCCTGTGTTGAACCGCTACTTGTTCCAAAAGGGTAGAAATAGCTCAAAAAGCCAGTGATGCTATCATAATATACCTCGACTTTTGGTGTTTCTCCTAATGAAGCATCATCCGCTACATTAAAACCCTGAAACGCCAACTCTATAGGAGATCCTTTATCTTTTGAGAGATCAAACCCTTTAAAATCCTCGTAAAATTTACCTGCCCAATCCGCTCTGGCTCTCTTGGAACTATCACCCTTTTTAATTGTAATATCAGAATATTCTGACAAACCTTGCCCTGAAAAATATAGCCCCTCATTTCTCGGTTTAAGCTTTAAAATCATGTTTAAAGATTTGGCATTTTCAGAAAACTCATCAGCAGGCTGTTTAATATCCAGATCATATATTAGTGCTTCGTCTTGATCCGTAACCCGGGTCGGCGGTGACAAAACCAGATCACCCGAAGAATCAATTTTATCATGTCTATAATCAAGAACCTCATTATCGCTATTTAAAATTTTATAGGCAATTTCCGTATCCGGAGAAAATCCGCTTAACCTAATTTTCATCTGCCCATTAAAAGAAAAAGATAAAACCGCTCCCAATAGTAAAACAGCCACAAAGCCCACCACAACGGATGGTAATATCCATTTTCTTTCTTGTCCTTGTGTTTTCATATTCTTCTTCACCATACTCTTTGACTAATCCGCACTCACATCAAAGGCGTTAATAGCATCCTCTATTTCATTTTGCAGTTCTGCAACACTCAGTTCCAACAACACAGACAAAGAAGACTCGGTGCGCAAATAACTTTTCAAAAGATCAAATTTCTGTATCAGACCAATTGCCTGCATTGCTACGCCCTTACGCTCCACATTCGCAGGTTTGTCATATAAATTCGTGTAAAACTCTGCACTTTGATAGGCTTTTTTAGTCAGAATTTCCATCTGGGCATAATAACTCGGATTCTCACCCAGATAACGCTCTAGCTCGGTACTATCTGTAATACCCAGCTTTTCCAGATAGGCCTCAAGAAAATTAAAAGATCCATCTGTGCCCTCGCTTTTCATAGCAACAAGAGCATTAAAACTATTCTCGGCAACATTAGACTTGGCAACAACAGACCTTAGATCAAGATAAGTATTTTGTGCTGGCGATAACCCTAAATTAGGATCATTTTGCAAAGCCTCCGGGCTAAATCTGTGAAAACTGTCATAGCCGTATAAATTGCTGGCAAGGGCAAAGAGCTCTCTTTCCTGATTATTAATATTTGTACCATCAGTCATATCCAAATTCACCGTCAGAGGATTTTGAAGTGTCCGGGCATAATCAATATCAGCATTCAGATGCTCTCTTTGAGGAAGTGTCAAGGCGCCCATATTTTTATGTTGAGGACACAAGGCATCCAGACCATACCCCTCGTCGTAAACATCACAAAACTGCGTTTGAAACTGAAGAAAACGATAGCGAACATCAGCACGCGGGCCATCTGCCGCTGCTACTGCCGTATTACCAAGCAATCTGTCAATCGAACGTTCACTCAAGGCCAAAGCATTAATCTCAGTTTTTCTTTCCGTAGCGGCAAGACTCTTTATACGTGAACCGAATTCACAAAGTCCCACCGCAGGGTGATAATCCTTATGAGCCTTAGCGTGCATTTCCTGAAGCATTCTTTGTGTTTCCATCATTTCAGAGGCATCCATAAAGGTCCCGATAATCATAACCTGCTGCGTTCCCACAGCAGACATTTGCTCACCGATATTCATGAAGACCGGTAGCATTTCCTGTTGCCAAAACGCATAATCCCACCATAACTGACGGTTCAAAAGTAAAGTGGTAAAAATATGCATATTTATAGCTATAACATCTTGAGCCCAGTAACCAGCATCTGTTGTGACCAAATCAATACAACTACAACAACCACAACAACTCGCCCATGCTCTTTGCGAAGGCAATGGCGACAGGGAAAGACTTGCCGCAACCAACGAGGTCAATAGCATTTTTTTCAGTATCTTTCTTACATACACCATCATTTGTTTTTTCTCTTATTCCGCACTCACATCTATGTTTTCGATCTGCTTTTCTACTTCGTCCTGAACATCCATAACAGCCAATTCCAGCAAGACCGAAAGCGTTGCTTCGTCACGTAAAACACTTTTGAGCATATCAAATTTCTGCATAAGTTTTATAGCCTGCATGGCCGTAGTTTTTCTTTCGACATTCACAGGTTTATCGTAAAGATTGGTATAGAAATCCGGGTTTTGGTATAGTTTTTTTGTCAAAACTTCCATCTGGGCATAATAACTTGGATTTTCCCCCATCATGGCAAGAATCTCATCTTGTGTGCTACCATCAGAATTCACATCATCCACACCCAGTTCTGTTAGAACGTGTTCCATATATATTCTAGCACTATGAGGCAATGTATCCGGCGGAGCTGATGGATTAATCAAAAGATTTCCCTCACTTTTCATGGCTGCAATTGCATTAAAGCTATTCTCAGCGACACTTCTTTTGGCGATAATAGAACGCATATCCATATAGGCTCTATGCAACTCGGTCAATTTTTCCGGTTTATTGACAATATGACGCGGCGGGATACGCACAAACAAATCATATCCAAACAAATTACTGGCCATGGCCATCACATGTTCCTCATCTTCATTACTAATGGGCGGCGAAGGCAAAGTATCTGTAATCTGGTTATTCGTGTAGTTTATTTTCAACGTCCACGGCTCCTCCATGAGGCTATAATAATCGATATCTTTGTTAATGCGCATTTTGTCCTGTATACTAAGCCCCGACCAGGCAACAGCCTGACAAATATTAGCCAGCCCGTTTTTACGGTCATATTCATTGCAAAATAAGGTTGCGAACTGGATTAACCTGTTCGACTTCATAACCTGACCTTCCGAGTCATAAACCTTATCGAGATCCCCCCCATACATACCCGTTGTGTTGATATGTCCCAACTGCCTGTCTTGGGAACGCTGACTTAACACAACTGAGGTCAGCTCACCTCTGCGCTCGGAAACAGCTATACTTTTGGATAAGGATCCGAATTCACACATCCCTACACTAGGATGGTAGTCTTTATGCGCTTTAGCCCTTATTTCCTGAAGTAATAATTGTGTCTCCATTTGAATAGATGCATCAAAAAACGTTCCAATAATCATGGCTTGCTGAATAGCAACCACCGTCAATTGTTCGGCACTTCTCATCATAACAGGCAAAATACGCGCTGCCCATAAATCCCGCACAAGAAACCGCTCAAGGTCAAGAAATTCTTGATTTATTTTTTTATCAAAATCATTTTCGGCTTCTTTCCATACCATACTTTGCCAAGCGGCTATAGTGGCCACACAAGAACAGCAAGCCTTCACAGTTTGAGGCATAAAGAAAAGTGCCAAGATCAAGCCTATCCAAAGGCCGGTCTTAAAACTTTTTTTCTTTCTGTTGTACTTTACGCGCATAAATTTACCATTTAATCACAATCTAACCGCCACTACCGGCAATATCTGTATTAATCGCATTAAACTCATTACGAAGTTCATTCGAAAGCAACACAGAAAGCAGCATTTCCTGCCTTATCTCGCTCTCATACAAAGCACGATCCAGCATTAACTCGATGGCCTTCATCGCAACGCTCTTTCGATCAACATTTGCTGGTGTATCGTATAAATTCGCAAAAAATTCGGGATTCTGGTATATCTTTTTCGCCAAAAATTCTAGTTGGGCATAATAACTCGGATTTTCGCCGAGCACATTCAGGACTTCCTGTTCGAACTGAGCAACAGCTGCCACTGTGTCAGGCGGATTTGTAACGGGAACCATCAATTCTCGAATGACCGATGCCATAAAACGTCCCGTATCCGCAACTCCCGGAGCCAGCCCGTTCGTGCCCTTGGACTTCATTCCTATAATCGCATCAAAGCTATTTTCTGCTACGCCCCGTCTTGCCGCAACGCTACGTAGCGATAAATATAATTTTTTCCCGGTATCTTTTGCCAAAGCCTGACGGGACATTTGCCTTGTAAGAGATTTATGACCATATAAGTTATTTGCCATCGCCAGAACATCTTCATCATCCTCTTTTGGCAAAGGCGGTGCTGGAGGTGCAGCAGCACTCAAAACCTGAAAGTTAACATCCAGCGTTCTGGGCTCATCTACGAGCCTCGTAAAATCTATATCACGGTTCATACGATAAGGTTGCGTTGCTCCGGCCAAAGCAGATCCGCCCGGCCCATCGCGGTCACAAGCCAGGTCCAAACCGCCTCCTACTGTATTCCAACCATTATCCTTAGGATCACAATACGTATCCACAAACTGATTCCATCTAGCTTCTTTTTCCTTGATATTTAATTCCGCCGAAGCCAGATCAGCAAAACCAAGCCTGCGCCGCAAAGACCTTTGAGATAAAGCCACATGATTTAGTCGCGCGCGTTGTTCAGAAGCCGCAAGACTTCTGACATTGGTTCCAAACCAGCAAAAATCATCACTCGGATAATAATCCTTATGCGCCTCTGCCTTCAGTTTATAAAACAAGCGGCGCGTTTCGAGTTGTGCCTTGGCATCAAAAAATGTTCCAACCATATAGACCTGATCCATAGCAAACGCACTGAGATAATTCGTCATCTCGGCCAGAGCCTTAACCCATAATTCCTCGAAGAAAACGCTAACGATCCACCTTTCCTCATAATTCATATGATATTCTATTAACTGCTCAATCAACGGTGTAAAAACAAATTCCTGCAGAGCTTCAACGCCCAAAGCAAAAAAGAAACAATCAGTAAATCCACACGCCCAACAAGGAATACAAAACGTTGCTTCTGCCTGTTTCTGCGGGATAGTTATAACTGATCCGGATAGAGCAAAAATCAAAACGAAAACAAGAAGAAACTTTTTAAAGCCCTTCCTTTTTTCAGTTTTAATTCTTTCTTTGTTCCAAAACATTTCTATATTCCTGCTATTTCGTCCCGGTTGCTTCGGTTAAAAACTCGTTTACTTTCACATATTCAGGCATGAGCTTACTTGACAACAAAACTGACACAAGCATCTCACGGCGGAGCTGACTTTCATAAATTTCCCGATCTACCATTAATTCAACAGCCCTCATTGCCACTTTCTTACGAGCAACATTGGCCGGTTTATCATATAAATATGCATAAAAATCCGGATTTTGATAAATGCGCTTGGCCAGAACTTCAAGCTGGGAATAATAACTGGGATTAAACCCGATCAACTCATAGATTTTAGACCCCAGACTTGCCAAAGACCCGGTATCATCAGGGAGAATTTCCCTTATAATGGCCGCCATATATCTTTGAGTCTGAAAAACCTCATCCTCAGGCCCGCCACCAGATACAAGATTGTGTTTCATACCTGATCCCGAAGATTTTAGCCCTATAATTGCATTAAAGCTTGCCTCCGCCACATTCCGCTTCGCATGCACATTCCTGATCCCAATATAAGCTTTTTGAGTAGTCCCCTTAGCAGCAGCCTGCCTGCTGACAACTCTTCTGGGCAATCTATGGCCATATAAATTTTTCTGCATTTGAATGACATCTATTTCATCTTCGTTTTGAGCCGTAAAGATAGAAATAGTGTCTGTCGAATCCAAAGTCGCGTCCGTAAAGTCAACATCAATTGTCCGTGGTTCATCAACCAATCTGGTAAAATCAATATCACGATTAATATGTTTTGCTTCTACCGCGCCAATATCATTATCACTGGCATTATAATTCCGGTTACGGTCACAAGCATATTCAAGGCCGGTACGAATATTAACACCCGCTACATTCTTGCCTAAATTATTATTGTCATATCGATCACAATTTGTTTTGACAAAAAGCTCCCAGCGCCCACTCAAATCCGCATCTGCATCAGAATCCCCCGATACTCCGAAAGCACCAATATATCTGTCAAGTGACAACCGTGAAAGCCCCAAAGCATTATAATCAGCTCTGGTTTCACTGCCTACAAGACTTCGGACATTAGTACCAAACCAACAAAAATCATCGCTCGGCGTATAATCCCTATGGGCTTCATATTTAAGTTTTTGATTAAGTCTTTGCGTCTCAAGCTGCAATCTGGCATCCATAAACATACCCACAGCCTCAACATACTGCATACCCACAGCATTTAGTTGGCTTAACATAGCGGCAACAGCAGGAACAATGTGAGGCCCCAGAAAATCATTGATCATCCAGCTATGAAAAGCCGACAAATCATTATCAAAATTATTATTTGTGTTTTGTCTAATTTGCTGATGCAACTGTTGAAGCTGAACTGTTGCACCCGCACAATCTGCTGTAGAACACGTACCGGCAGTACACCCACAAGAAGCCTGTGCAGTATCTATATGTGCAGAGAAAGATAAACATGAAAAAACTATTGCGCACGCAATGAAACGCAGCCGGACTTTAAAACACACAGAAATGCGAGACCTAATATATCCAATCATCAACTATCCATTTGATCAACAGCCTTAATGATGCAATATTTGCGAGAAAAGATCAAACTTTAATGAGCATAAAATTCTAATTAGAAAAAAGATTAGATATCTCTATTGTTAAATTTAATTTTTTGTTACAAATTTATTGTAATATAGATATAGTCTTTAAATATCTGAGTTCATAATGATATTTTACAACGTACCGGAAATCATGGAATGCTGAAAAAAAAGAGCACAATAGGACAAAGCACAAAACCAATTGCAACACCTCCTCAGACCAAGACAGGCGGGGCACCCCAGACAGATGAACAAGATACGTCGGGTCTTGGTACCGTTGTTATAAGAAATGAATTTTACCGTGATGGATACAGAAGCCTGCTGAAAATGGCTCTGCTGCAAACATTGGTCATTTTCGGGCTGATTGCTGTTATGTTCTACGTCGTCCATATCCACCAGCCACAGCATTTCTATTTTGCAACAACTGAAGACGGGCGACTAATGCCAATGGTTCCCTTGGGTCAACCGAATTTGAGTACACCCGCCCTGATGTCATGGGTAGCGCAAGCAACGACCGAAGTTATGACCTTTGGGTTCAACGATTACCGCAGACGCCTGCAAGAATCTTCTCGAAACTTTACAAAACGGGGATGGGAGAGCTTTACTCAAGCCCTGAACAGGTCACGTATCATTGAGATGATGGAGGCGCATCAACAAGTTCTGAGCGCTGCACCAAAGGGCGCTCCTATTTTAAGATCAGAGGGAGTGGTCGCTGGTCGCTGGCAATGGGTAGTGGAAATTCCTCTGGCTCTAACCTATCAATCCGGTGCGAACTCAGAGAATACTGGTCTTATGATAACCGTTGTCGTCGTTAGAGTTCCACGCCTTGAAAGTCCAAATGGGGTAGGCATTGAACAATGGATCGCAAGATCAGGTTAACTTTTTTTCTGAATCATTTGCTTGCATTATTTTCCACATCGTGTTGATAATGCGTGACATTTATATTTTTACGTAGTAGACTTGCTTAGTTTTAGAGTATCTGGGTTAGATAGGATTCATGAAATACAAACATAGTTTTCCACACGGACATTCGTCCTCACTTTTAAAATATATTGGGCTATTTGTTGTTTGTGTAGGCATTATGGCCTTACCGGCGCCTGTTTTTGCACAAGAAGATGGCTTGCCGTCCGAACTCGACGAAGTCCCCCTAGAGCCTGATAGCGATACTAAGGATGTTTTTGATTTTGATACTGGTGGATTGCAATTTGAAAAAACGTCTGAAGAGCTAGAGCAGGACTTTAGACGAGAAGCTTTCAAAAGCGCCATGGACAAAATGCTCCCCCTAAAGCCATCTGAAATAAGAGAGTTATTGGAGCGCTATGACCGGACGATTGAATCCACCAATACCCCTGTATATCCTTATCCAAGACCCATATCTCTTGTAGAAAACTTATCCCTTGATCCGGGCAGTCCTGCACCAGTGATACGTTTGTCTTTTGGTTATGTGACGTCACTAAGCATACTGGATAACACAGGAAAGCCATGGCCAATTGAAGATATGAGTTGGGTTGGAGATTTCCTGATTGAAGAGGAGAGCCCAAGAGACTTCACTAATATGGTAAGAATTTCACCGGAAAAAGAATTTGCGCATGGTAATGTTTCAATGCGTCTCGTCGGCCTCGATACACCCGTCGTATTTACTTTGGAAACAGCACGCGATTCAGTTCATTATAGATTTGATGCCATTATTCCCCAAAACGGGCCCTATGCACAAACACCTCTTATTGATTCGGGAATCAAACTGACCGCAGGTGATTCAGACATGTCCTTGGCGTTGAGCGGTGTCATACCACAAGATGCTGAAATTCTTGATGTCAATGGAACAGACGGGCGCACTACAGCTTATATTTACAATGGTATGACTTATGTAAGAACGCCTTTGGCACTACTTTCCCCTGCATGGGATAGCTCTGTTACATCTGCCGATGGTACAAAAGTGTATGCCCTTGAAGAAACACCGGTTGTTCTTTTGTCGGATAAAGGCCGTATGATGCGTGTTTATCTTTCTGCGAGTAGTACTGATGAGGATATGTTAGATGAATGATGATCTAGATGAAGAAATTATCGGCTCGGACGGAGAATTCGATGAATTTGTCCAAAAGTCGAGTCTGGGTGATGTAATCAGAACAAATCCTGCTGCTAAAGTCGGGATTGTTGTTCTGGCCGTGGGCGTTATCATACTAATAGCATGGTTTTTTGGAGGCGCGGCAGAAGTAGAAAACCCGTCTAGTATTCCTAAAGGCTCTAAAGTTACTGCGCCACCAGGGACAAATGAAGCAACACCTGCTTATGTAGAGGCCGTAGAACAAAAAAACGAAGATGAACTGGAAAGAGCTATCCAAACAGGAGAAAGTGCTATTCCCGTTCCTATAGAATCACCGGAAGAGCGTCTGACATTGCCGGAGGAAAAGAAAGAAGAGGAAGACCCTCTCCATAAATGGCGACGTATTCAAGAAGAGCGCGTTGAACGGGAAATGAGAGAAAGACAATCCGTGGAAGCCGTTACAGTTCTTGACTCAGAACAACAAAACGAAGCGATCAAGAATCTCTCGGAGTCTATGAGCAAGCAAATGGAATCCGTTTTGACACGGCGCGCAGAAAAAGCCACATTTACTTATATCGGTATGGTTGACTACGAAGACGATGACACAACCGGACGAACCGGCCCCGGCGCAGGACCTACGCCTAATGGTAACGGTGGAGGCGCGTTTCAGGAAGAGACTGAAGAAACCATTATTATCCCGACAGGTACAATTGAATATGCGCAAATGTTGCTCGAAGCAAACTCTGACATAGAAGGTCCCGTTATGGCTCTTCTTTTAACAGGGCCGCTAAAAGGTAGCCGCATGATGGGTAGCTTCACAGTTCAGGAAGATAAATATCTGGTTGTAAACTTTACAACAGCTGTGGTTGATGGAAAAGATGTTCCAATTAGCGCCATAATGCTGGATCCGGATACGACTTTGGCTGGAATGGCTACAGATGTTAATAATCATTATTTCAAGCGAATTGTTTTGCCCGCAGCATCTGCCTTTATAGGCGGTATGGCCGGAGCCATAGCAGAGACAGGTCGAACATCTGTGATTGTTTCAGGCGATAATGTTGTTGAAAGCACAGGCGAGCCGGATAATGATCAGGAAGTTGCAACCGGTATCGAGGAAGCCGCCGATGAAATTACTGAAATTATAGATGATATCGCCGATGTTGAGCCAACCGTCATAATACGTGCTGGAACACCTATGGGCGTATTATTTACTTCGCCGGTCATTGACGAAGAGAGTGATATCTGATTTATTTGAATCATGGATAACCCCACGCAGCCTGAAAATGATGACTCTCTGGATAATCTGGATCTTATGGACGATTCAGCCGAAGATGAAGTATGGGCCGGAGATGATGAAGACTGGTTGGATGAGGAAGATGAGAACTTCTCAGACGACAATACGAATATAGAAGATGAAAATTTAGAACCCTCCCCAAAAAAGCGGAAATCATCAGGCGGTTCAAAAATGATTCTGATCCTGCTTATAGTGGGAGGGGCTGGCGGCGGTGCTTATTTTTATACACTTAGCAGTGAACAATCTACAGATGTTTCCTATCCGCCTGTTGTACAAAATGTTATGCCGGAAGATACTCAAAATGCTCTTGATAAGACAACAAATCCGGATACGGAATCAATCACAGCACAACCAGACAATAATATAGCTCAGGAGATTCCCGCATTCGACGCAAATCCTGCTGATCCGATCGCAGATATACCTGCAATTAACAATGATCCGGGTGTGCTAACCCCTATGCCTGATGCCGCCGCCATTGAAAACACCACACTTGCCCAGCTGGAACCAACCATTCCAACAGAAGAGCCATTTTCGGACACAGTATCCCCTTTTGATGATATTCCGTCAGTTTCTGAAAATGATACACCAACGCCTGATGTACCTTCAATTGAACTGGGCTCCGAGACATTAAATGAGACTGTTGCAGTGCAAGATTCACCATCAGAAGGTCTTATTTCTTTGGAAGAAGACGTAATGCTCGAAAAAACAGAAATAGAGCATAGCGCTCTTCCAACTGATCTCAAGGAAGAAAATACAAAGACAGTAAAAGAGACAAATATTACGCCCGCTATTGATACTCCCGTAAAACAGGACGAACAAGCACCTATAGTACCTGCACCGACTGTCGAAGCACCAACACAAATAGATTCCGATACGACCCAGAAAGTTTCGGAGGAAAAAATTATTGAAGTTCCGCCAGAACCTGCTGCGATGAAAGAACCTGTGAAAGAAACAGTAAAACCACAACAAACCGTGGTTTCAAGCGAAAAAGTGACAAAATCAGAGCCCGAAAACACACAAAAACCGGTTAGTAAATATAAAGCGACAGACTGGGCTTTGCGCTCCGCACAAAATGGAAGTGCTGTCCTGTATAATAAAAAATCCGGCGAGACTAAATCCGTGGAAACGGGCTATTTTGTACCCGGAATTGGACGAATCACCTCTATTTCCAAAATCAATGGAAAATGGGTCGTCAAAGGCTCAATCGGCTCTGTAAGCCAGTAATATTGCAGTGCAAAACACAAAATTTCATAAAATTTCATAAAAAGTAAGGAAATATTTGCAGTTTATACGTAAATTATGCTGTAATGTTATGTAACGTAAAAAAAAGGAAGTCGACATAATGAGGCATTATATTTCTGTCTTTTCAGTTTTTTTATTGGCACTCCTTCTGGGATCTCCTGCCTACGCCCAGCTCGGCGTAGAAGATTTAGCGGAGAATATGGTTGACTCTTCTAGGGATTTACCGGCTCTAGCCTCCGCTCTTGCCTATTTAATGGGTATATTATTTGGCGTTCTGGGGATTTTTAAAATTCTGGAACATGCTACAATGCCGGAAACAGCCAGACCGCCCTTAAGAAAGGGAATTATACGGCTCTTGGTCGGGGGCTTCCTCTTTTCGCTGCCTCTTGTATTCGAAGCCGCAACAAACACAATTAGTGGCGGCGGAGCAATGACTTTCGACCCGACAGACAACAGTTCGGCGATGATGAACAACGTTTTTGGGGCTTTAGGCATATTAAGTGCTCTTGCTTCATTAGGGACAAATTTTGATTCTATTTTGATCAATATAGATATATTTACCGATGATGTGCCGGCTTTAGTTTCTGCGCTTAGTTATTTGCTGGGTATTATCATGGCCATAAGCGGTGTCCTGCGCATCAAGGAACATGTCGACGAACCGGATCAGGTCAAACTGAAAGAGCCTGTCATACGGTTACTAACTGCCGGCGCACTTTTTGCCCTCCCCACCGTATTTCGGGCCATGTATACTACAATCACCGGTGGCAATCTGGGCATAGCTGGATTTTTGGTCAGCACATTTAATATCTGGTCTATGTTAAACTCATCAGAAACCGGCGGTTGGCTTCCAGATTGTGCCACTTCATTATCAGCCACGCTTGGTACTGTCATATGTAGAAGCATGGCGAATACAATTTCTTTACCTATGTTTCTATCGGGTCTTTCTTATTTGATAGGTTTGGCCATGGGCCTATGGGGTATTTTAAAAATACGCGATCATGTCCTCAGCCCGATGCAAACAAAACTATCAGAAGGTGTTATGCGCTTATTGGCAGCAGGCGCGTTTTTCGCAATGCCTTTTGTTGGGGCAACATTACAAATCTCATTGACACCTGTCACCCTGGCCGGCTTTACACTAGCTGGTACAAATACCGGATTTACAACGACTACGGCTTTGTCCTGCGGCCCCAATAATTCTCTGGAAGAAGCCATGGGCTGTTTAATGACCGATATTCAAGGGCCGCTACATGTTGTATTAAATTACTTTTGCTTTGTCGCAGGTCTTATTCTGGTTATGATCGGCATTTCAAGATTAATTAAATCGGCACAGGAAGGCCCTCGCGGCCCTGGCGGCATTGGCACCGTGACAACGTTTGTGATTGCAGGTCTGCTCATGTCAGCCAACGTCATTTTACGGGCCGCCTCGGAAACTTTATTCGGAAGTCCCTTTACGAACACAACTGCAACCCTAAAATATGCTGGGGGCATGACTGCCGCAGAAACCGGAGCCACATATCACGTCATTAATGCCGTTCTCAGATTTATGTTTATTATTGGAATTATCAGCTTTGTGCGGGGCCTATTTATCATAAGGGGCGTTGCAGAAGGTCAGCAGCAATCTTCGATAATGGTAGCTATGACTCATATTATCGGCGGCGCGCTTGCTGTTAATCTCGGGCCGCTCCTTAATGCCATCCAAAACACACTCGGTATTACAGCTTTCGGTGTCGCATTTTCTTAAGGCATTGAAAAATAACGAAAATAAAATAAAATAAATGTGGCAAAAATAAGACAAGCCTGTTATAGTAAATATATCAAGTAAGTAACTATTGGTAAATTTAGAGGAGGAACACTTATGTTCAAAAAAACACAACTTTCTTATTATAAACTCGGTGCGGCTATGACTGCAGGTATGGTTGCCGGTTCTGCTGGTTCAGCACAGGCTGGTAACAACTTCGGTTCTATTGCATCTAACATCACAGACTCTATCGCAGCATTGCCTGCTCTGCTTTCAGCTCTGGCATATCTGTTCGGTATTCTTCTTGGTGTTCTTGGTATCATGAAAATCAAAGACCATGTTGAAAACCCAACACAGACACCTCTTAAAGATGGTGCAATGCGTTTGGCCGCTGGTGGTGCATTATTCGCACTTCCAATTATCTATGAAGCCATGTTCGTAACATCAGGTACTGCTGGTCTTGGTTCTTCTGCTGCTCAGTTGAACGCTGTTCAGTTCAACACACTTTAATTAAGTAGATAAGTATGGATTTAATGTCCATAACTTTAAGTGTTTCCAGACCAACTGGAAAAATTATAAAAAATGGAGCCGGAAAATCCGGCTCCATTTCTGCTGGAAAAAGCAAACCTCTGACAAAAGAAGAAAAAAATAAAATTTTTGAAAAAGACGATCACGTCTGTAATTGCTGCGGGTTTAAATCAAAAAAATATCAAGATGTTCTTTTTAAAAATGGTAATTCCAATGACAGGTCTGAGAACAACTTAAAGACTGTCTGTATATTCTGCCATCAATGTTTTCATATAGAAGAAGTCAGCAAAATGCGCTCAGGTGTTTTACTCTGGTTGCCTGAAATCGCGCAAAGTGATCTGCACCATATGGCCAGAGCCATATATGTTGCCCGCATTTCACAGGGCCCTATAGCAGATGCATCACGTAGAGCACTGGACTCACTCATGAAAAGACGCGATGTCGTAAGACAAAGAATTGGCACGGATGACCCTTACATCCTTTCTACTGTGCTTAAAGATTATTTGAATGACAATCATTACGCACAAAGAGAAAAAAAGCTGGAAGGGTTACGTCTCTTCCCTCTGGATCGCAGAATCGTAAAAGAAGCTGATCTAGAATTTAATCAATTTCCTCAGATGCTGGCGTATTGGCGTTCTAAAGACGGGCCTTTTGGAGGTAAAACACCTCAAAAATGGTTCGACATCTACCACAAAATACAAGCATAGTGATGCCCCACGGGGCAATATCCGTGATTTTTTCGTACCTATAAAAAAAATACTTTTTTGTCATGTTTTCTATACGAATTAGAATTTCTAGGCTATATTATGTTTTATCTCTTTAATGTTTAATCCCTGCTTAATTATAATAAACTAGATACTGCAAAAAGAATTAATATGAGCTACGCAGATAAATTACTTGCCCCCTTTCAAAAGGCCCTGAGACAATCAGTTTCTTCGTTTATTAACCTTGAAACAATGGAGAACGACACAACGCTCGTGGCCGCTGACGGCTCGCTCGTAACATATGTTAAAGTCGAAGGAAGCAAACAGATCATAGGGGATGACGAGTTCGAAAACATTGTGAACTCTGCTAATATTAAAATTGGTTCACGCTTTGACCGTATAGGTCATGCCATGCAGATCTATTTTTCCCGCGACCCGGATAGAATTCGTGCAACATTGGAATCCGGTATCGCCCCTTCCCGTACAACCGCAAGAAATATAGGGATGGATCTTGACGATGTGTTTGAAGAAAAAGTTAATCACCTTGAACGATTTCTTACACATGAAGAATCATATTTTGTTCTTTGGACACGCCCATCTTGCCTTACAAAAAACGAAGTGAAAAGAGCGGCTGAGGAAGCTAAAGAAGATGCAAAAAACTGGTTTAATGCCCCAAACGCACAAATGCCAATAGGCATTCTGGAACCTTTAAGAACCCGTCACAAGAGCTTTATCAATGCTATGGTCTCTTCTTTGGATGAGCTAAGTGTGGAATGCAATATATTAGAAGTTCATGATGCGCTAAGAGCTGTACGAAACAATTTATTCCCCGATCATGCCAATGAGCACTGGCGCGCCTGTCTGCCGGGAGACCCTATCCCGCCCAGAGCGCCCAAAAGCACTGTCGATATGTCGGATATTTTATGGCCGAAACTACCCGACCAACTTACAGCGGCAGATGCAAAAGTTCTTGGAAAATCTGTCGTTCGAATTGGAAATTTGTTATGGGCCGGAGCCGACATGACACTCGGCCCTATGGACGCAACACCTTTCCCGGTTTTACTTAACCGTCTCGTCGAAGCCGACATCCCGTTTCGTATATCCTTCCTGATTGAAGGTGGAGGAGCTTCGGCTGTGGCGATGCGTACATTTGCAGCAACCTTATTAGGGCCTACAAATTCAGCAAATAAACTCATCAAATATTCATTGGAGAGCTTAACTACTCTGGCACGCAGCGAGCCTGTCGTCAAAATCCGCGTATCTTTCGCCACATGGTGCAAGATAAGTCAAAAAGACCAGATTTTAGACAGGCTATCTGTTCTTTTGCAGTCATTGGAAAGCTGGGGATATTGTCAGGTTAGTGAATTTTCAGGCGATCCTCTTGATTGCGTCATGTCATCTGCAATGGGTATTCATTGTGGCGGAACGGCACCAAGCGGTATAGCCCCAATGCTTGAAATATTAAAGCTATTACCTTGGCAAAGACCCTCCAGCCCGTTTGAAGAGGGCGCTTTGCTCTTCAGAACGCCTGATGGAAAAATCTGGCCGTATCAAACAGGAAGTACTTTGACAACCACTTGGTTTGATTTAATTTTCGCGCAACCTGGCGGTGGTAAATCCGTGCTTTTAAATACACTGAATTTCGGAACATGTTTAACTCCAGGCTTAAGCAAACTGCCCTATGTCGCAGTAATCGATATTGGTCCGTCATCCTCAGGGCTGATCTCACTTGTCAAAGAGGCCCTGCCCCTCAAACGTCAGCATGAAGCCTCCTATTTCCGCCTGCAAATGGCGCACCAATATGCGATTAACCCCTTCGACACACAACTTGGTTGCCGATATCCCTTGCCGGATGAACGAAGTTATCTTGTGGAGCTTCTGACTCTTCTAACAACGCCGCCGGGCTATGACAAACCCTATGACGGTATGCAGCAACTTTGCGGCCTGGTCGTTGATGAAATGTT
>JAOUOR010000119.1 GCA_029880245.1 Alphaproteobacteria bacterium | reverse complement strand
TCTTAAGATAGCCAGAACTAATCAAAATGATGACGGACTGGAAACCCAGCATCGTCCCCTGCTTCAGATTATGATAAAAAATGCCCCGTTTGAGCTTTATGCACACCTCGTTGGCAAAACAGACAAGCCCATTGCAACTGTGACAACTCACAAAACACAAAATGGGGACTTGGTCTGGTATCTTGGCGGCGGCGTTGCAGAAAAAACAAAGGACTATCCAGCAGAAAAAGCAATTGCCGAAGCCAAAAAATCTCTCCTTAAGTATATGCCGGAGATCAATTTAAGTAACGCTGAATGGAGCACTTTCCCGATTGATCGTGTGGAAGGAAAATCCAAAACCAATACCTGGCTCCCTGATACGCCAACCATTCATAATACCAAAGATGCCCTTTATGCATGGCCAACAAAGCTGACCTTCGCTCCAATGCTTACTCAGATGATTGATAAGGTTTTAGACAGGGAAAAAATTATTGCTAGCGGCAAGTTGAGTGATTTTAGCTTTTTGGAAGATGTCGGATATACTCAAACACCGTGGGACAAAGCACAATGGAAAAAATAGAGCTTGGACAAACAGGGCTAAAAATTTCACGAATTGGTCTTGGAACAGTTAAGTTTGGCCGCAATCAGGGTATTAAATACCCTTCCGGCTTTGAATTACCGGAAGAAGATTTCCTAGCTGAACTCCTAGCACTAGCCAAATCGCTAGGCATTAATACGCTCGATACAGCACCAGCCTATGGCACAAGTGAAGAACGTCTTGGCAGACTGCTAAAGGGGCAGCGCGAAGACTGGGTGATCATAGGAAAAGTTGGAGAAGAATTTGAAAATGGTGAGTCGAGTTATAACTTCACGCCCGATCATTTCAAATTCAGCCTTGAGCGCTCACTCAGACGACTAAATACGGATTATATAGATATGCTCCTGATTCATTCAGATGGCAAAGATATGGATATCTTACAAAATGATGATCTAATCAAAACCATGCACAGATTTAAGGAGCAAGGCTTGGTTAAAGCCATAGGCGCCTCTACCAAAACAGTGGAAGGCAGTATTAAATGTCTGGAGCTTATGGACGTGGTAATGGCAACCTATACGCCGGATTATACAGATGAAAAACCTGTTCTGGATTATGCAGCCCTGTATAATAAAGGTGTTATACTTAAGAAGTTACTCTCTAGCGGGCATAATACAGATATACGCTCATGCATGAAATTTGCCTTTTCTCATCCCGGCTGTTCGGCAGCCATCATAGGCACGATCAATCCGGAGCATTTAAAGGAAAACATTAAGGCATTTGAAGATAGTAAGATTAAGTAATTTCCTTACTTCTCTTCAACCCTTCATCTTCTCCGGCGGAGGTGTAACACGGACAAGAGTGATCTGATTACGCTGACGTCGCTGTATATTCATACGAAATCCGTTGAAATTGAATGTCTGTCCGGCTTTGGGTACCATCTGGGATTCGTACAAGATCAATCCTGCGAGCGTTGAGTATTCGCTATCCGGCAACCCCCAATCAAACTCACGGTTTAAATCACGGATGGTAACGCTACCATTGATAACATAAGAGCCATCGGCCATTGATTTTACACCGGTCATTTGTACATCATGCTCGTCATCGATATCTCCGACGATTTCCTCGAGAATGTCTTCCAGCGTAACAATGCCCATAAACGCACCATATTCATCCACGACCACGGCAAAATGTTCTTTACGCTCACGAAAAGCTTGAAGCTGATCAAAAAGAGCCGTTGTCTCAGGGACAAACCACGGCTTCATAGCAATACTCTTGATATTAATTTTATTAATATCACCTTCAGCATCACGAAGTTCTCTCAAGAGGTGCTTTACGTGGATAACGCCTACAATATTATCATTATCGTCTTTATATAAGGGCATGCGCGTATGCGGGCTTTCAAGCACTTCATCCACAATCTTTTTCACAGGCGCGTCACTATCGATCATGTTGACGTATTGTCTGTGAACCATAATATCCTCGATATCCACATCCCCTAAATCCAGAATAGAGCGCAGCATTGCACGCTGTTCCTGTGTCTCTTCTTCCGGCCCTTCATGCATCTCAATTGCACCACGCAAAAGTTCAAGATGAGAGCCTGCCCCCACCTTGGAAATATCTACACCAAAAAGCTTTAGAACCTGCCTGACAACCCATGTCACAGTTTCTGTGATTGGCGCAAAGATTATGATGATAACCCTAATAATTGGAGCTATGCGCACGGACATTGCTTCTGCATGATGAAAAGCATAAGTCTTAGGCAAAACCTCGGCAAAAATAAGAACCAGTAAAGTCATAACCAGTGTGGCAATAAAAACACCGGCATCACCAAACAACCTGATAAAGACGCTTGTCGCGATTGCAGAAGCCAGAATATTAACCATATTATTGCCCAGCAAGAGTGCACCTATCATGCGATCTTTCTGCTCTCGGATACGGTTGACCATGCCAGCCCTGACATTCCCCTCTTTTTCACGGCTAAGCAGCCTCACGCGAGATGCTGCCGTCAAAGCTGTCTCCGATCCGGAAAAAAAGGCTGACAGCAATAACAGTACAAAAATTGCACCTAGTGATATTAGCGTTGCGGTATCCATTTTAAGTCTCCCTTAAACTTAAGCAATATACTCAGCCAATAACGATCGCACATCATCTTCTCTGACGTCCTGCGTAATAAAAGCATCACCTATGCCATTAGCCAGTATAAACGTCATCTTGCCTCCCGTTACTTTTTTATCTCCGCGCATGACGGTCATCAGATAATCAATATCGGTTTTAATATTCTTGGCATCGACAGGTAAACCAGAATCCAACAAGTGATTCCTGACACGGTCCAGATCATCACTCTCACACAAACCCATCCGAACCGAAAGATCAAAGGCCATAACCATCCCTATGGAAACAGCCTCACCATGCAGTAACGTCCCGTCATAACCGGCAGCAGCTTCCAGCGCGTGACCAAATGTATGACCCAGATTAAGAAGGGCGCGTTTGCCCCCTTCCCGCT
>JAOUOR010000016.1 GCA_029880245.1 Alphaproteobacteria bacterium | reverse complement strand
GTTTCGGGGTCCAGATTACCTGTCGGCTCATCGGCAAAAAGCAAATATGGGTCATTTGCCAAAGCTCTTGCAATCGCCACGCGTTGCTGCTCTCCGCCTGACAATGTTGCCGGACGGTGATTTAGTCTATGTTCAAGGCCAAGCTGGACCAGTAAATCTTTTGCCTTCTTATTGGCCTGTCCCAGTGTTTTACCGGCTATAATCTGCGGCATGGCTACATTTTCCTGCGCTGTAAATTCCGGCAGCAAGTGGTGAAACTGATATATAAAGCCTATATACTGTCCGCGCAGTTCCGTACGGATAATATCAGAAGCCTTGGTTACATCACGTCCGCCGACAATAATTTGTCCGGCACTCGGCGTGTCCAGCAAACCAAGAATATGCAGTAAAGTTGATTTACCCGAACCGCTTGGGCCAATAAGAGCTGTAATTTCTCCGGCGCTGATGCGTAAATTTACGCCATTTAATATTTTCAGTGTTTTACCACCTTGTTTATATTGCTTAGTGACACCTTTAATAGCCAGAAGAAGATTACCTTCTTTGATCTCTGGTGCTTCTGACGGCTCTTCCTGCCCCTTATTATTACTCGATACATCGGAGTTAGTTACCGTTACAACCTCTTCAGGCTGTTGATACTGCGCCTTATGATCTCCCGTAATAAAACCATAGCCTTCCTCGAAGTCATCATCCTCAATAATATCTTCCTCGGGCAGAAAATCGAGATCATCATCAAACTCTTCATCTTCAAAATTCGGCGCAGCAATAAAATACTCTTCACGCCGGACAGGAAAATCCGGATGAGCATATTGTGTAAAAACTTCCATCAGATCGATGACCGGCAAATCAAAATCCTCCAGATCAAATAACTCTTCTGCAACATTATTCATAGCGCAAAGCCTCTACCGGGTCGAGACGCGCTGCCCTCCATGCCGGATATAGCGTTGCAAGAATAGAAAGTGAAAACGCAAGCAAGAGCACCGTAAATACCTCGGTCCAATCTATAACCGCAGGAATTTCAGACAAGAACCTGATCTCTGCATCCCAGAGCGATGCTCCTGTTAACCCTTCAAGTGCAGTTTTCACCGTTTCAATGTTTAAAGCAAATAAGACACCAATAATTGCACCAACACCAGTGCCAATAAGGCCAATACTGGCCCCTGCAAGCATAAAGATGCGCATCATATTACTACGTGTAGCACCCATTGTACGCATGATGGCAATGTCGTGCCCCTTATCTTTGACCAGCATAATCATAGAAGAAATAATATTAAAGGCTGCGACAAGGATAATCATGCTCAGGATCAAGAACATGACATTGCGCTCGACTTGTAGAGCATTAAAGAAGCTCTTATTCATGTCACGCCAATCATAGAGGCTTGCACGGCCATTAAGCTCTATATCAACGGCTCTTCGAATTTCATCAATCTGGTTCGGACGACTTAGAAATATCTCAAGTGAACTTACCGAGTTATCAAACTGGAAGAATTTCTGCGCTGCCTGTAAAGGCATAAAAACAAAGCCACTATTATACTCATACATTTCAACATCAAAGATCATTGCAATTTCAAAGGATCTTTGCGAGGGCACTGTGCCAAAAGGTGTGGTTTTCAATACCGGTGAAGTTAATGTTATTTTATCACCAATACCCAGTTGAAACTTTTTGGCCAATATCGAGCCTATGGCTATTTTAAATTCTCTAAAATCCTCTAATTGTCCTGATTTGATTGAATCGAACAATATATTCCTCGCGGCAAAGTCTCCTTGAGAAATTCCACGTACCATAACACCACTGGCGCGGCCCCCACTGGTTAACAAGGTCTGTCCCTCAATGATCGGCGTGACTGTACTAACGCCATCGACGCTTTCAATCATATCCGCAAGATTAAGATAATTATTGAGAGGCCCCTGCTGGGAATAGGCATTCATATGCCCACCAAGACCAAGAATTCGGTCAAACAGCTCCGCCCTAAATCCATTCATTACGGACATAACAATGATGAGCGTTGCCACGCCAAGCATAATTCCTGCGAAAGAAAATCCGGCAATAACAGAAACAAAGCCTTCAGCCTTTTTAGAGCGCAAATAACGCCATGCCACAGTTCTTTCGAATTTAGAGATCATATAAAGCCAGTCCCTCTTAATAAGCTTTCCCTATTAATACCATTTTTCCATCATCCGCGAAAGGCATACAACGCGTTGTCAAAGAATGGGTTTTCATCACGTCTTCGAAGCCTTTTTCATTCATCACTTTTACATCCAGACGGACAAATCCGCCTTTATCATTTGCAAAATACTTGCCAATTTCATCCAGCGTTGAAATATCGGTGATGCGCTCATCCCTGAAGGCTTTGGCCCGTTCGTACATATCATTTTGCATGTTGTTTAGAATATCATGTGCTTGCGTAACAAATTGATTTACCAGACATGTTTCCTTGGTTTGTTTCCCAAGGTCACGCCTTACCCATGTTAATTTACCCTCACTTGCTTCCCGCTCACCAATTTCTACTCTAATCGGAATACCTTTTTTAACAGCGCCCCACATTTTATCAGAGGCTCTGACATCTTCCTCTTTTTCTTCTTTGTCAAACTTAGTACGTATGCCCTTTTGAATGAGATCTGTTTTTAAAGTCTCACACATATCTATGACGGCATCCGGATTTTCAGCATTAAGGTATGGGATGATGATAACCTGATACGGCGCAACCTTTGGTGGCATAATCATACCGTCATCATCACCGTGAGTCATAATCATTCCACCAATAAGGCGCGTTGAAATTCCCCAGCTTGTCGTATGGGCAAATGCTTCATTACCATCCCGACCTTGGAATTTAATGCCGATAGACTTAGCAAAATTCTGTCCTAAATCATGAGATGTCCCAGCCTGCAGAGCTTTTCCATCTTGCATCATTGCCTCAATAGTGTACGTAGCAATCGCACCGGGAAAACGTTCATCTGCGGTTTTTTCACCTGTGATAACAGGCAAGGCCAGATAATCCTCTGCAAAATGGCGGTATGATTCCAGCATTTTCAAGGCATCTTCCCGCGCTTCTTCGGCGGTTTCAAACGCATTATGTCCTTCCTGCCACAGGAATTCAGAAGTGCGCAGGAAAAGGCGTGTACGCATCTCCCAGCGCATAACATTACACCACTGGTTCAATTTCAAAGGCAGATCGCGATAAGATTGTATCCACCTTGCCATTGCATCTCCGATAATCATCTCGGAAGTCGGGCGAATAACAAATGGCTCTTCCAGCTTACCGGCCGGTTGCAGGCCGCCTTCTTCATCTGCCTCCAGCCTGTGATGTGTAACAACGGCACATTCCTTGGCAAAACCGTCCACATGTTCAGCCTCTTTGGCCATAAAGCTCAGAGGGATTAGCAAAGGGAAATACGCGTTTTGCACGCCTGCATCTTTAATCATGCCATCAAAGATACGCTGCATATTCTCCCACAGAGCAAAGCCATAAGGTTTGATAATCATGCATCCGCGCACAGGTGAATTTTCTGCCATATCAGCAGATTTAATCACTTGTTGGTACCACTCGGGAAAATTTTCTTCTCGCGTGGGCACGATTGCGGTTCTAGGCTTTTTACTCATAAAATTATCTCTTTTTAAGCGTTGTCAGTCGTTATAAACGGGCTTTTTGTCCCCATCATCCGGATATTGCCCCTCTATTACATCGCTAGACACTACGTTATCCACAGAGACTTGTCTATTCCCCTTTGATTCTTCAATGGTAATTTTTTCTTGAGTTTCAGTAGTCTTATCAGGTGAACATAATTCGGATAGCGGCTTGGCTATATCTTTATCATTATAGGTAATGCGGCCATCTTCATAGATTTTGATAGTGGCGATATTGCTCTGAAAATCAGCCAGATCAGGCATGGCTTTACCTAGTATTTTCTCTAGATCAATATTGACAGGAATGATAACCGGATCAGGCGAAGCACTTAAATCCTGCCCCAGATCAGCCGGAACAACGGGATTGCCTTTAATATCATAGCCAGGCACATACTCCGCGCCGTGAATATCATGTTTGGAAAGTGTTTTACAAAGATTGTCCAGCGTCTGAACGGTTTCTGCTTTGGCTGATAAAGGAAAAGATATAATCAGGGCGATTGCAATAAAGCGCATCATATGAGTTTTCCCTTTCCTTACATGTCTCCCAAGGCCCATTCCCTTATATTAATATAACCGGACGTAATAACAAGGTAAGCCACAATAAACAAAACAATCGAAATTGCCGTTGTGATCAAGACCTTTTTCTTCATATTCACACTTGAAGGTGCGCCCGGACCAATATGCGGGCCCTGTTCCTCGTAAGTGGTGGACACACCGAAGGGCAATACGCAGAAAAATATGCTCCACCAGATAATAACGAAGACAACTATGGCCGACATAATGTTCATACGTTTAAGCTCCTATTTATACATCCAGCAATGTGACATGCACACTAACCTTTGGCCTTATACCCAACATATCCGAGACATAGCGGCGTAAGGCAATCCTTATATTCTCAGCAATTTCATCCTCATCTAAAATGTAATCTTCCGGTATTTCATCTAAAATATCATTTACTTTATCAACCAGATCATCGTGCAAAGCTTCTTCTGCCCCGTCCTGAGCGGTTAAACCAACATTATCCAGCTTTATTTTCCCTAATATGTTCAAATCATGGTCTAAAACCAAAGACGCATGAACCGTTCCTGAATACTGCAATTTGCGACGCGCCGTGATCGTCTGATGATCAGATGGAATAATCCTTCTCTGGTCAACGGCCAGCAGCCCCGTTTCCACGTGATCCACCACTTCTACCTGACCCGGTGCAAGTCGGATCACTGACCCGTTATTGGGTACGATGCTCTGGTTCACCTGACATTCTTTTGCAAGCGCTGCCTGAGCATCAAGTTGCAGACGTTCTCCATGCACGGCAATCAGACAATGCGGCTTTAACCACTGCAACATATCCTGAATTTCTCCCTGACAAGGATGCCCCGAGACATGAATTTTATGCTCAGTACTACTGGGCGTTACCACATTAACTTTAGCAGCACTTAAGGCGTTTTTTACTGTATTAATCCGGCGCTCATTTCCGGGAATAGATCGAGATGAGAAAATTACCGTATCACCGGCTGTTAATCTGGCATAACGATGGTCACCTCTGGATATTTTGGCTAGGGCTGCGCGGTGTTCTCCTTGTGATCCCGTGACAATCATCACAATATTTTCCGGTGCCAGCTCAGCCAGAGCATCTTCTTCGAGAAAATCAGGAAGATCGTTCAAATAGCCACATTCCCGGGCTGCTCCAACCATGCGGTGCAAAGAGCGCCCTACCAATATAACGCTGCGATTATTTTCCTGCGCTGCTCTGGCGATTGATATAATCCGCCCTATGTTAGAAGAGAATATAGTAATGGCGATGCGTCCTTTATGGTTTTTGAACTCTTCCGACAGACCTTTGGCAACATCACTTTCCGAGCCGGAAAAACCAGCTACATTTGCATTAGTAGAATCCCCAATATAGGCAAGAACGCCACCTTTTCCTATCTCCCGAAACCTCTTTTCATCCGTTTTGTCGCCCGTCACCGGATTTTGATCCAAATTCCAATCGCCACTATGAATAACAGATCCAAGATCAGTTGTAATAAGCAATGAAAGAGCTTCGGGCACAGAATGGGCAACATGAACAGGCTCAACAGTGAAAGAAGCCAGCTTAAACGGTTTTTTTGGTTCAATCACATGGATTGATACATCATCCACGCCTTGTTGATCTAGCTTACGTCGTAATACAGCTGCCGTGAATTTGGAAGTATAGATCGGACATTCAAGCCTCTCCCATAGATAGGCAACCGCGCCGATATGATCCTCATGAGCATGCGTAATAATCAATCCCTTGATTTTATCTTTATTGGCTTCGACAAATTTTGGGTCCGGCAAGAGAAGATCAATTCCGGGATAACGCTCATCAGCAAAACCAATCCCGCAATCAATGAGCAAAAACTCATTATTATGGACATAAAGATTAAAGTTTACGCCAAATTCCTCGCTCCCACCCAAGGGCACAAAATAAAATTCGTCCTTTTTGAAAACTTCTCTCATTTTCACTCTTTTGTTTTCTTGTAAATTTCAAGCAAGCCTTTGCTTATGAGATGCTCATCCACATGATCAATAAACTCTGTACTCTCGGCATAAAGTGAGGCTAGCCCCCCGGTTGCTATTACGACAGGCTTTTGGCCCATTTCATCCTTGATCTTGCCTATAATCTCGTTGATCAGGCCAATATATCCCCAATACATGCCTGATTGCATAGCTTTCTTGGTAGTTTTGCCAATAATCTTAACCGGTTTCTCGACCGCTATTTGCGAAAGTTTGGCTGTGTTACTGGCTAGCGCCGAGATAGAGAGCTTGACCCCCGGAGCAATAACACCGCCGCGATATATCCCATCCTGATCTACGACATCAAAAGTTGTCGCGGTCCCGAAGTCAATAATGATAGCAGGTAAAGAATAATGTGTGCTGGCGGCAACAGCATTAACCAAACGGTCCGCCCCTATTTCGTCAGGATTTTCAAGATCAATTTTAAGACCGCAAATTTCAGGCGTGATAAAAACAGGCCTACATTGTGTATATTTCTTACAAAAACGTTCAATATGAATATCGGAATCCGGCACAACCGAGCTAATAATTACTTCGGTTATTTCGCTCCAGTTTGTTTTTTCTAAAACCAATAAAGGCGAGAGGAAACTGGCATATTCATCACAAGGCCTAGAGGATTGCGTTTTACACCGCCACGAATTGCGCATCTCATCTCCTTCAAAGAGCGAGAACACCGTATTTGTATTGCCTATATCGATTGCCAAAAGCATTTATTTACCACTTACTTTCAATCGCAAAGGTATACATCACCCGATGTGATACTGGCAAGGCTTCCATCCTCTTTTTCAAGTATAAGATTGCCGTGATCGTCTATATCGTAATAATGTCCTTCATGGGTTTTATGAGGAAGTTTTACGCTTATTTCCTGTCCTTTTGGAATGCAGCATGCTCTGTAGCCTGCTGTAATTTTATCAAACTCGCCAGCATTCCACTGAGCGTATAAATCTTTGAAATTTTTAAGAAACTGATCGAGTATTTCTTCAGAAGAGTGGTGTTTCTTGCTTAAATCATTAAGGCACGTAGCTTCTTTGATTGGCGAAGATTTAATATTAATTCCAATACCAACTATAAAAGCGTGAGGCATATTATTTTTATTTAAAAGCGATTCAATCAAGATACCGCTTAATTTTTTCCCCTCAACTAAAATATCATTGGGCCATTTAATGTGTGTGTCTTGCTGTTCCATTAAAGGTTTAAGAGTGTAAAAAACGGCCAGACCTGTACCTAAAGCCAACAGGCCGATTTTATTTTGCTGTTTCGTGTCCGGCTTTAACAAAATTGAAAAATAGAGATTACCTTCGTTACTTTCCCATGTCCGGCCATGACGCCCATAACCTCTGGTTTGCTTTTTGGCCATCACAACATAGCCCTCTTGCATCGAAGGATCTGCTTCCAATCTCTGTCTTACCACATCCTGAGTGCTTGAGGCCGTGTCTAAATATTCTATTGTGAATTTCATTTTATAGGAATAACGAAGAAACTGCGCTCATTGCAAAATCAAAAACCAGACTTGGCGCAAAGATATAACCAATTACGAAAGCAGTTGAAATAAGCAGGACCGCGCGTCTTTCAAATCCCATAATATTATCAAATTTATCGGCTGGCTCGTCAAAAAACATAACTTTGACAATCCGGAGATAATAATAAGCTGCAACAACTGAGGCCAAAAGACCTATGACTGCTAAAATGTAGAATTCTTGTTCTATGGCCGCGCGGAAGATAAAGAGTTTTCCAAAAAAACCTGCCAGAGGCGGAATACCACTTAAAGAAAACATCAAAATTGCCATGGCATAAGCCAGTATCGGATTATTCTGGGACAATCCGGCCAGATCACCTATACTAACTGTGGCAAGGCCATCTCTTCGCATGGTTAAAATGATAGCAAATACGCCTGCCGTCATAAAGACATAGATCAACAGGAAATAAAGAACGGCACCGGCACCTTCCGGCGAAGCGACAACAAGACCGATTAGAATATAGCCCATATTTCCAATTGAACTATAAGCCATAAGGCGTTTGAGGTTGTCTTGAGCGATTGCGGCAAATGATCCGACGATTAAAGATGCAACAGCTAAAAAGTATAGTATTTGCTGCCATTGTTCCGTTGCCGGCTCGAAAACATCCAGACACAAGCGCATGAGAAGTCCCATGGCAGCAACTTTTGGAACAATAGCAAAAAAGGCAGTCACGGATGAAGGTGCACCTTGGTAAACATCCGGTGTCCACATGTGAAACGGCACAGCAGAAATCTTGAAAGCGAGGCCTGCAAGCAAGAAAACCATCCCGACGATAAAGCCAGGCGGTATCTGTTCCAAGCCCGATATCGAAGTCTTGATTGTGGCAAAATCAATAGAGCCGCTATAGCCATAAATCAGAGAAATTCCAAAAAGGAGCATACCGGACGATAAGGCTCCGAGTATGAAATACTTAGAGGCAGCCTCGGCAGATTTTAAAGAATTTCTATAAAAGGCCGCTAATACATAAAGGCTCAGGGATTGAAGCTCCAGCGCCATATAAAGACTCAACATGTTCGTGGCCGAGACCATCAACATCATCCCTATACCGGCAAAAATCATAATAACCGGATATTCAAAACGGGCGATGCGTTCTTGCTGGAGATATTCATTGGAAAGTGCAAGACTGGCTATAAGGCCAAGCAGTATAATAAGTTTCATTGATCCGGCAAATTCATCCAGAATAAACATGGCGTTCATTGTCGGAGGGCGATCCCAGTCAAAATTCATCGTTAGAACTGCGGTGATAAACAGCATCACGCAGGATGCCCAGATCAAAACCGATGTTGCACGATTTCCCTGTAAAACGCCGACGAGTAAAAACCCCATACCCATCATGGCCATAAAAATTTCGGGAACCAGAGGAACTATATCAAAATCATTCATGATCAACCTCCTCTTCTATGATGGGCTCATCAATATTTATGGGCAGAGCGGTAACAGGATTACTTATCACAAGAGAAGCCTGATTATACTCAAGCGGCTTTTGTAACATTTCGTATTCGGAAACAATTCTGGAGACTGGTGGTGAAATCGTGTCCATAACAGCGGCAGGATAAATTCCAAGATAAAAAACAAGAATAACCAATGGTGCAAAAATAATTTTTTCTACTTTGTTAAGATCTTCCATTGCTGCGGCATTCTTGTTTTCAGCAGGACCAAAAACAACTCGCCGGTACAGCAAGAGCATATATGTTGCTCCCAAAACAACGCCGGTTGTAGCAAAGGCCGCTATAATGACATTATATTGAAACGCTCCTAGTAAAGTCAGAAATTCCCCGACAAAACCGCTTGTCCCCGGAAGACCTACGGAACCAAGCATAAAGACCATAAAGACTGTGGCATAAGCCGGCATATTCTTAACAATTCCACCATATTTGCTGATCTCGCGGCTGTGAAGACGATCATAGACAACGCCCACACACAAGAACAATGCTGCGGAAATAACGCCATGGCTTATCATTTGAAAAATTGCACCATCTATTCCCTGCTGCGTAAAACTAAAAATACCAAGCGTTACAAATCCCATATGTGCTACTGAAGAATAAGCAATCATCTTTTTCATATCTTCTTGTACCAAAGCGACAAGAGAGGTGTAGATAATGGCTATCACGCTAAGCCACATCACAAATGGCGCAAAATATAAGCTGGCTTCGGGGAGCATCGGTAAAGAGAACCGCAAGAATCCGTACCCGCCCATTTTCAGGAGTACGCCTGCAAGAATAACAGAGCCGGCAGTCGGAGCCTCCACATGGGCATCAGGCAACCATGTATGTACAGGCCACATCGGCATTTTTACGGCAAAGCTGGCGAAAAAGGCTATAAAAAGCCATTTTTGCATCTCGAATCCTACTGGATTAGCGATTAAAGTCGGAATATCTGTTGTACCAGTAATGATATATAACGCCAATAGCGCGACCAACATCAATACAGATCCCAAAAATGTATAGAGAAAAAACTTATAGGAGGCATAAACCCTGCGCGGTCCGCCCCATACCCCTATAATCAGAAACATAGGGATTAGAACACCTTCGAAAAATACATAGAAAAGAACGGAATCCAAGGCGCTGAATGTTCCGATCATAAAACTTTCGAGGATCAAGAACGCGATCATATATTCTTTCACCCGCTTTTTAACTGTATTCCAGCTTGCCAGAATACAAATCGGGGTCAGAAAAACAGAAAGCAAAATGAAATAGATAGAAATCCCATCAACACCAAGATGATAATTAATGCCAATTTTGCTGAACCATTCGCTTTTTTCTACAAATTGAAATCCAGCGACCGATGAATCAAAACTCTGATACATGAATATACCAATAATCAGGACGAACACCGAGCTAAGCAACGCAAGATTTTTGACATTGCGCTCGACGATAGATTCATCGCCCTTTTCACCTCGCACCAGTATGATCATAAAAGCGCTAATCACCGGCAAGAAAATCATAATAGAAAGGAGAGCAGGTGTATTCATTCTTCCATGCCCTTTACAGGTATATTGCCCGTTATACCAGACAGTGTTTCAAATGTTGTTGAATTGTAAAAAGAAGGGTCAGCCTTAAAGACAAACCACGACACAATGGCAATCAGGGTAATCATCATTACAAAAGCATATTGGTAGACATAACCACTTTGAAATTTGCTTAAACCACCTGCGATTCTCCCCGAAAGTCCGGCTATACCGTTAGGACCAATACGATCTATAGTATTTTGATCTCCACTGATCCAGAAGATGCGCCCTAAACGAAAAGCGTTCTTAACAAAAATAGTGTCATAGATTTCGTCAAAGTACCATTTACGGAAAAATAAATTATGAATCGGTTTAAATGACGTCACTACCTTTGCAGGAATGTCCGGAACTCTGATATAGAGAAGATACGCCATCAATACGCCTAGTACAGCCATAAGAAACGGCATCTTCTTAACCCAGAATGGAACATTATGCGCGGCCTCAACCGTGTCATTTTCAGGCAGAACAATAAGTGCATCCTGCCAGAAATACTCCCGTGTCCAAAGGCTTGCACCACGCTCTTCCCCGTGAGCTTTCTTGGCAACTGATTTTTCTGATTTATGTGTGGGTTCGCCATGTTTACCGCCATGATCATCAAGGGAAGAAATTATTGCCTTTGCATGATCTTGTCCATGATGTCCGTCCGATCCAACAAATCCACCGTAAAAAACATAGCCCGAGAATATTGCTCCCACGGCTAATACTATCATAGGGCCTGTCATGGTGGCCGGTGATTCATGCACGTGGCTCATGACTTTCTGGCTGGCGCGCGGCTCGCCGTGGAACGTCATAAACAATAACCGCCATGTATAAAATGCGGTCATAAAGGCTGCTGCTATTCCAAGCCAATAGGCCATATTTCCGAACCATGTCTGATCCGCCCAAGCGGCTTCCAGAACTATGTCTTTCGAATAATATCCGGCAAAAAACGGGAAACCCGCCAGCGCCAGAGAACCAATCCACATCAAAGCGTAAGTCACAGGAATTTTCTTCCAAATCCCCCCCATATTACGCATATCCTGCTCATCGGACATGGCGTGAATAACCGAGCCAGCACCAAGGAACAATAACGCTTTGAAAAACGCATGGGTCATCAAATGAAACATCGCTGCGCCATAGGCAGACACACCGAGCGCAAAAAACATATAACCAAGCTGGCTCATTGTGGAATAGGCAATCACACGTTTGATATCAAATTGTGTCATGCCAATTGTAGCTGCTACAAAAGCCGTTAATGCACCAAAAATCGTGACCACCATCAAGGCGGTTGGTGCGTATTCGAATAAAGGAGAAAAACGTGCCACTAGAAACACGCCCGCCGTCACCATTGTCGCCGCATGGATCAAAGCAGACACAGGCGTTGGCCCCTCCATCGCATCGGGAAGCCATGTATGCAGACCAAGCTGCGCCGATTTACCAACCGCTCCCATAAAGAGCAATAAACATATGACGGTCAAGGCATGGAAATCATACCCTATAATAGAAATTGTCTTATCAACATAGAGCGCCGGATTATCAAATATAGTTGAAAACTCGATTGATCCAAAAACGTAAAATGTCGCCATAATCCCAAGGGCCAGACCAAAATCCCCCACTCTGTTTACAACAAAGGCTTTTTGCGCAGCGCTATTGGCAGAATGTTTATGATTCCAAAACCCGATCAGGAGATAGGACGCAACCCCTACCCCTTCCCATCCAAAGAAAAGCTGTAGCATATTATCAGAGGTCACAAGCATCAACATGGCAAAGGTAAACAGGCTTAAATAGGCCATAAATCGACCCTTAGAAGGATCATGGCTCATATAGCCAATGGAATAAATATGCACACAGGCTGAAACGATATTGACCACGCACATCATTACGATTGAAAGCGTGTCTATCTTGATACTCCAGCTCACATTGAAGTCACCGGAAGAGACCCAGCGCATTACCTCGGTTGTGTATACCAGACCGCCTTCTTCCAGATTACCGATCATATCAAAGAAAAGCGTAATCGAACACAAAGCCGCAACCACCACAGCCGTGCATGTTACAAGCTGGCAGCCCTTATCACCAATAGCTTTTCCCCAAATTCCTGCAACGAGAAATGCAATCAAAGGCGCAAAAACAGCAAGTAATTCCATATGCTTCTACCCCTTCAAACTCGAAATATCTTCGACTGCGATCGAGCCCTTGTTCCTGAAAAACACGACAAGAATAGCTAAACCAATAGCGGCTTCTGCTGCGGCAACCGTCAGAATAAACATAGTAAATATCTGCCCCGCCAAATCACCATGATATGCGGAAAATGTTACAAAATTTATATTCACAGCCAATAACATCAACTCAATCGACATCAAGATGACAATTACATTTTTTCGGTTCAGAAATATTCCAAACACGCCAATGGTAAATAAGATGGCAGCCAAAATAAGGTAATGTGATAGACCTATTACCATGCGCCCCTCCAATTACAGGTTACAAGTTTCAAGTGACAAGAATATTGTCTTGCACATATCTTGTAACTAGAAACTTTTCCCTTGTAACTCATGTCTTAAACCCCTGTTTTCGGTGCTACTTTGACTATTTCCAGCACATCATCAGGGCTGCGCGCCTGTTGCACAGACACTTTTTGCCTGCGAACGCCGGGGCGAACACGATGAGTTAGCACAATTGCACCAACCATTGCTACGAACAGGATCAAACCAGCCAGCTGGAACGCTGCAACATATTTTGTGTATAAAACCAGTCCCAGAGCTTCGGTATTGGTTACTTCAGCAAAACCTGAATCCGGTACATCTAAATTTCCGGCAATATCAGGAGCAAAATGCCATGAGGTATATAAAGCAACAAGTTCAAACAATAATATACCGCCGATGATAATCCCTACCGGAACATATTGCATTGCGCCTTGCCTTAGATTTGCAAAGTCGATATCAAGCATCATCACAACGAAAAGGAAGAGTACAGCCACTGCGCCAACATAGACAATCACCATGATCATGCCGATAAATTCAGCGCCCAGAAGTACAAATAATCCGGAAGAATTAAAAAATCCCAGAATTAAAAAAAGAACTGAATGTACAGGGTTACGCGCAGTGATAACCATCAAAGCACTTAACACGAGTATGCCAGCAAACAGATAAAAGGCGAAAGCCTGAACGAGCATTGGATTTCTCTTCTTATATTTCTTCACTTTTCTAATCTTTTATTGCCTGCTCCGCAAGAGCAAGAGATGAAAAAACACCTATGTGTCCTTCATTTTTTTTGTAATGCACGATTAGGAAACAATAACATGAACCCGGGAGTTAAATCTTTAACCACTTATTATTTGAATATCAGCGATATGGCGCGTTGGCGATGAGGTTTGCTGCAATCTGCGCTTCCCAGCGATCACCATTTTCAAGAAGCTTTTCTTTATTATAGAAAAGCTCTTCCCGGGTTTCCGTGGCAAATTCAAAATTCGGACCTTCGACAATCGCATCCACAGGACATGCTTCCTGACATAGACCACAATAAATGCACTTGGTCATGTCAATGTCATAGCGGGTTGTTCGGCGAGATCCATCATCACGCGGCTCGGCTTCGATTGTAATGGCCAGAGCCGGACAAATAGCCTCGCACAGCTTACATGCTATGCAGCGCTCTTCCCCGTTTGGATAACGACGCAGCGCATGTTCACCACGAAAACGGGGAGAAATAGGTCCTTTTTCATGGGGGTAGTTAATCGTCACGCGCGGAACAAAAAACATATATTTCAACGTCAAAAGAAAACCTTTGACGATTTCGGTTAAGAAAAATGCACGTGCAAAATTATCCATTGATAACACCCTTATTTTGGTAAAGCATCAAACGTTATTAACATTCCGGCCACAAATACAACCCAGAATAATGTGAGAGGCAGGAACACCTTCCACCCCAGACGCATGAGTTGGTCATAGCGAAAGCGCGGCAGTGTTGCCCGCGCCCAGATAAAGACAAAGAGGATCATAGCTGTTTTCAGCGCAAACCAGATAATGCCGGGCACAAAGGCCAAAAACTCAAATCCAAAAGGCGGCAACCATCCACCGAGGAAAAGTGTTACCGTTATCGCACTCATCAAAATCATATTCGCGTATTCACCAAGGAAGAACAGGGCAAAGGCCATAGCGGAATATTCCACCATAAATCCGCCCGTGATCTCGGATTCGCCTTCGGGTAAATCAAAAGGTGCTCTGTTTGTCTCGGCCAGAATAGAAATCAGGAAGACCACGAACATCGGAAACAACATAGCCTGAATCCAAAATGGACGCGGAGCCAAAACTATTTCCTGTAAATTTAATGATCCTGTGGTGAGCAAAACACATACGATAATAAGCCCCATAGAAACTTCATAAGATACCATCTGCGAAGCCGAGCGCAGTGCCCCCAGAAATGCGTAACGTGAATTAGACGCCCAGCCGGCCATAATCACGCCGTAAACCCCCATGGATGAAATCGCGAAGAGATACAATACGCCGACATTGATATTGGCCAGAACCCACCCTTTATCAAAGGGAATGACCACCCATGCCACTAGAGACAAGGCAAACAGGATCATTGGAGCCAGCAAAAAGACCACGCGGTGCGCTTGCGAAGGAATAATGGTTTCCTTGGAAAACAGTTTAACCCCGTCTGCAATTGGCTGGAGCAACCCAAACGGGCCAACCGTCATCGGACCCTGCCTGCGTTGCATCGCGCCCATAACTTTGCGCTCCGCATAGGTCAGGTAAGCCACGGCAATCAACAAACCCACAACTGTGATCAGTGTAAATACGACTGTGCGTACAATCCAATAGTCACTCCATATCGAGACAATCAGGTCCATCTTATGCCGCCTTATCTTTCTTGTCTAAAAACTGTGAAAGATCCGGCTTAAAATAATCCGGTCCCTTAAGAACCTTACCATCTGATTCACGGCGGATCGGCTTGCCATCCTCACCAAGCTTGCTCATATTTGAACGGTGAACCTCGTCAAAAGCCGCTTGCTTTATGCCTTGCAGACCAAAAGAGAGAAACGCCCCGTCCAGCACATATTGCAAGTCTATCAGTGCATCGAGGGTTTCCAGCAAATCGCCCTGCTCCAGCGCTTCTTTTAATTCTTCCAATTCTTCGGCCAGCAAATTAATCCGTAGTTCATTGGTTTTTTCATCCGCTATACTTGGCTCGGACAGGACCGGCAAACCATATGTTTCGTGGAATTCCTGAACCTGTATCAATGTTGTTTTGGTCACTCGGCGGCCTCCTTATACTCGATATCCTGCTTAAAAGCTTGCGTGCATTTATTCATGGTTGGTGAAGCGCGGCAAATCGCGTTTGTCAAATAATATCCCAAAGCATTTCCTGCAAATGCATCTTTCTGAATTCTTGTTTTTTTGCCGAATTTCCCCCATTTGGCTAGCTCTATCTGGTCAATTTTTGATAGATGAGGCCATTCCTCGAACACACGATCTCGTAGTTCATGCTGCGAGTCATAAGGCAGTGGCTTATCAATATGATTGGATATTGCGCGCAATATCGTCCAGTCCACTCGCGCATCCCCTGGCGGGCTTACTGCACGTTTTGCCATTTGCACGCGCCCTTCCGTATTCACATAAAGTGCATCTTTTTCAGTATACGCAGCAGAAGGCAAAACCACATCTGCGCGCTGCGCTCCGTGATCTCCATGATGACCGATATAAACCACAAAGGTTTTCCATCCAACATTGACGCGAGCATTAAACTCATCCGCGTTCAGCATAAACAGCACCTTGATTGAGCCATCTTTGGTGCCTGCCAGAATATCGGCAAATCCTTTGCCGCCTTTTTGTGGAACAAACCCCACATCCAGAGCGCCAACTCTTCCGGCAGCATCATGCAAAATATTAAACCCGTTCCAGCCTTTCTTCACGATACCTAAGTCTTCTGCAGCTTCTTGTAGCATCCCGTGAATAGCCTGCCCATCGGGACGACGGAAGGCATTCATGCCCACGATCATCATTGGCTTTTTCGATTTGACCTTGCCTGCATATTCTTTAACAAGATTTTCTACACTTTTGGGAAAATCGCCTAAATGCACATAAGGGTATGTCAAATCAACAGCTTCGCCGACCAGAGAAATCGGAATTTTCCGCTCTAGCCACGCACGGCGGATACGGGCATTGATTATAGTGGCCTCATGGCGCGGATTCGTGCCGACCAGCAAAATCGCGTCTGCTTCATCAATACCGGAAATACCAGAATTAAAGAGATAGCCCGCCCGTTTTGTCTCATCAAAATAAGCGCCATCTGTGCGGCAATCCATATTTGGCGATCCCAAGGATGTCATAAAATCTTTCAATGCCACAACCGATTCAACATCGGCTAAATCACCTGCAAAAGCTGCAATTTCTTCTCCTTTTAGACCGGAAAGTCTAGCTTTAATTAGATCAAAAGCTTCGTTCCAATCGGCCTCGCGCAGTTTGCCGCTTTCTTCATCCCTTACAAACGGACGATCAAGACGGCTTTTCGCAAGGCCATCATATGAATATCTTGAACGGTCACTAATCCATTCCTCATTCACCTCTTCATGCAGGCGCGGCAAAATGCGCATCACTTCACGACCTCTCGAATCAACGCGTATATTCGAGCCAACCGCATCATGCACGTCGATGGTTTCGGTTTTCTCCAACTCCCAGCTTCTGGCCTTAAACGCATAAGGCTTCGAAGTCAGTGCACCTACAGGACAAATATCCACAAGGTTTCCTGAAAGCTCGGTGTTCACGATTTCATTTATATATGTACCGATCTCGGCATCTTCGCCGCGGTTAAACTGTCCCAGCACAGGCGTTCCGGCAATTTCCTCGGCAAAACGCACACAACGCGTACAATTAATACAGCGGGTCATCACTGTTTTAATCAGAGGACCCAGATCTTTATCCTTAACGGCGCGTTTGTTTTCATGGAATCGTGAACGATCAAAGCCGTAGCCATAGGCTTGGTCCTGAAGATCACATTCACCGCCCTGATCACAAATCGGGCAATCCAGCGGATGGTTGATCAGGAGCATTTCCATCACGCCCTTGCGCGCCTTCTTGACCATCTCGCTTTCCGTTTTGACGACCATACCGTCACTACAGGCCATCGCGCAGGATGCTACCGGTTTGGGCGGGCCGCCCTCGACCTCGACAAGACACATGCGGCAATTCGCAGGAACAGACAGGCGATCATGGTAGCAAAATCGTGGAATTTCCACACCAATTGTCTCCGCAGCCTGCAAGATACTTGTCCCTTGCTCTACCTCAATTTCCATGTTGTTGATTGTGACCTTAGGCATGTCTCATATAATCTTTCGCTATTTTTTACTCATGCATAACATTAGAGTATTGAAATCTGTTTCGGACTACTATTTAATCTGCGCATCACGCAAGATCAATAAGTAAGTTGCCACTATATGACGTATCGGATTGAAATTCTAGCCCATAAAGATGACGGGCGCGGCCTTGAAATCAAGAAAATTATGGCTGGGCTGGGGAAAACTGTAAATGTTCGTGTTATAGATGTTTATACATCTGAAAACGAGACTGCCGCCAATGATGTTTTTAAAAATGCTTTGGGTAATCCGGTTACACAAAAGATCAACCAGACCCCCGATGATTTTGACTGGGCGCTGGAGATTGGTTTTCTGCCTGGCGTTACCGATAATATCGGGCATACGGCGAGCGAGCTTTTATCTCTAACTAAAATGCATCCTGACGAAAGTCAGGATCTAAAGATCCCGGATCAAGTCCGGGATGCGAAGGATGAGAAAGTTTATTCCTCCAAGCTGTATCTAATTTCCGGTAATGTTAAAAAAGGCGACATTGAAGCTCTTGCCGCAACACTTTCTAATAAGCTGATCCAACGTAGTTCCATAAAGGACAGTGCCACTTATAAAAAAGATGGCGGTATGGAGAAAATCGTTCCGAAGGTAAAGCTGGACAATAAAAATGTTTCTGCCGATAAGATTGATCTAAATATCTCCGATAAAGAATTAGAGGAAATCGGCAAGAACGGTATCGAGAATCTGGATGGTTCGCGCCGTGGTCCGCTTGGCCTTTCACTTTTATATATGAAGGCCATCCAAGAATACTTTAAAAAAGAAGGGCGTCCGGCAACAGATATCGAGATTGAAACGCTCGCCCAGACATGGTCGGAACATTGCAAACACACGATTTTTGCCTCACCGATTGATGAGGTCAAAGACGGGCTTTACAAGCATTACATCAAGAGAGCTACCAAGGAAATCCGCGAGAAGCGCCAACAACAGGCGTCATCCCTGCGAAGGCAGGAATCCAGTGCAAAAAGCAACCAGATCCCTGATCAAGTCAGGGATGACATCTACTGGAGGGATGAGGATCGCATTGGTGATATATGTGTATCCGTCTTTTCCGATAATGCGGGCGGGATTATCTTTGATGAAAATTACTTGATTACCGATAAGGTCGAGACGCATAACTCCCCGTCCGCGCTGGACCCGTTTGGCGGCTCTATTACAGGGATTGTCGGAGTGAACCGCGATTGTATTGGCTTTGGTCAGGGAGCTAAACCCGTTATTAACCGCTATGGATTTTGCCTAGCCGATCCGCGCACCAAGCCGCAATATTTCCGTGATGCCAAATGCACAAATCCTATTCTCTCCCCTGCCACTATTATGCACGGCGTAGTGGCCGGTGTTGAGTCGGGCGGGAATTGCTCCGGCATTCCAACCCCTCAAGGCTTTGTCGTGTTTGATGACCGCTTTGTCGGCAAGCCCTTAGTTTTTGTCGGCACGATCGGTTTGATCCCGCGCGAGATCAATGGTCGTGCAGGTCACGTTAAAAAGGCCAGTGCAGGCGATAAGATCGTGATGGTCGGCGGGCGCGTCGGGCAAGATGGCATTCACGGCGCAACATTCTCATCCGTTGCACTGGATGAAGGCTCACCCGCGACGGCGGTTCAGATTGGCGATCCGATCACCCAAAAGAAAATGTCGGATGCTATTATCAAGGAAATCCGTGACTTGGACTGGTACAGCGCGATCACAGATAACGGCGCAGGCGGCCTGTCTTCTTCCGTGGGCGAGATGGCAGAACAATCCGGCGGCTTCCATGTGGAACTTGAAAAAGTGCCTTTGAAATATCCCGGCATGTCGCCGTGGGAAATCTGGATTTCCGAGTCTCAGGAACGCATGACGCTGGCTGTGCCGGAAGAAAATACGGAGAAGCTCATCAAGCATCTTGCCAAGCGCGGTGTCGAAGCCACGGTAATAGGCACTTATACAGATTCGGGCCGCGCTGTTATCTCATGGGACGGGGAAACTATTCTTGATCTGGAGATGGAGTTCCTGCATGACGGCAATCCGGAAACGCCGCTCAAGACGACTTTTGTAAGAGGTGGAGAGGAAGAACCCAAACACCCTCTCCCTCAATCCCTCTCCCTGAAGGGAGAGGGAAGCGCGTCAGCGCAGGGTGAGGGTCAGCATGTTATCCTCAAACTACTTGCACGCCCCAATATATGTTCCAAGGAATTTATCTCCACGCAATACGACCATAACGTCCAAGGCTCTGCCGTACTTGGGCCGCTTCAAGGACGGGGGCGCGTTTATGCGGAAACCTCTATCACCCGCCCTGTCCTCTCATCCCCTAAAGGTGTGGTTTTGAGCCAAGGTTTATTTCCGCGTTATAGCGACATTGATGCTGGTGCGATGGCGGCAGCTTCTTTGGATATGGCAGTCAGAAATGCGGTTGCGGCTGGTGTGGATTTCAACCAATTGGCTCTGCTTGATAATTTCTGCTGGTGTTCCTCCGATGAGCCGGAGCGTTTGGGGCAACTGAAACGTGCCGTGGAAGTCATTTACGAAATGGCGGTGAAGTACGAAACGCCGTTTATCTCCGGCAAGGACAGCATGTTCAATGACTTCAAGGGCTATGATAAGGACGGTAAAGCTGTCAAGATTTCTGTGCCGCCGACTTTGCTGGTCTCCTCTATTGGTGTCATTCCCCATGTGCAGCATGCCATATCCCTAGCGCCTAAGGCCGAAGGTGATCTGGTGTATTTGCTGGGTGAAACCAAGGATGAGCTTGGAGCTTCGGAATATTATGACATGAATGGGGTTTTGGGCAATAATGTCCCTGAAACCGACACGCATCAGAATTTGCGTCTCTATAAGTTATACGCCCGCGCCAGCCGTGACCGCTTAATTGCCTCGGCTTATGCTCTTGGTTATGGAGGGCTGGCGGCAGCCTTGGCCAAGAAAGCGATTGCCGCGCAAATGGGTATGGAGATTGATCTTTCTTCCCTATGTCATCCCGACCAAGGCGATAGCCGCATGGAGGGATCTAAGAAAGATTCCTCGACTACAGACTTGAAGTCTTCCGCTCGGAATGACAAGAAGGGTTTAAGCGCTGAAAAAGTTTTATTCTCCGAAAGCACGGGCCGGATATTGGTGACCGTTGCGCCGCAGAATAAGAAAGCCTTCGAGAAGAACTTTAAAGGCTTTGAGCAGTGCCATTATATCGGCTCTGTCTCTTATAGCGAGAATTTGATGATACGCGACGTGGCCAGCCTTAAGGTCAAGGATCTGGAAGCGGCGTATAAGAATACATTCAGGGAACTTTAAATGAGTGCACAAGTCATAGTCTTAAGCGGTTATGGATTAAATTGTGAAGAGGAGACCCTTTTCGCGTTCCGGCATGTCGGGCTAGGTGGGAGGATTGTTCATATCAATGATGTGATTGAAAACCCGAAAATGCTGGAGAGCTATCAGATTTTATGCGTGCCGGGCGGGTTTTCCTATGGTGATGATACGGGCTCGGGCAATGCTTTCGCGCAGAAGATGAGATTGGCACTTTGGGATGACTTAAAGAAATTCGTGGAGCGTGACACGCTGACGCTGGGCATTTGTAATGGCTGTCAGATCTTGACCAATCTGGGGCTGGTGCCTGCTTTTGATCAGAATTACGGCGTGCGCGATATTGCCGTTACCTATAATAAGAGTGCCCGTTACCAGTGCCGCTGGATTGATTTGAAAGTGGCGGAGAATAACTCGCCTTGGCTCAGCGGGATTGAGTCTATGCATATCCCTGTGGCGCATGGCGAGGGGCGTTTTATGATGGAGGATCAAACTCTGGAAAAACTCCGCAGCAATAAGCAGATTGCCGCACAATATATTATAGCTGAACCCTCGGCGCATCCCAAACTTGATTTGGGATCTCATGAGGCAGATCCTGACTTGCGTCAGGATGCAAGAATATATGTATTGGCGGAAGGACAATTCCCTTACAACCCGAATGGGTCTATTGGCGACATTGCCGCAATTACTGATGAAACCGGAAAGGTCCTTGTCATGATGCCGCATCCCGAACGCGGCATGTTCACATGGCAACGTGATGATTACATGGAAATTAAAGATGCTGCGCAACGTGCCGGTCAGGACGTTCCCGAAGAGTCAGACGGCTTGGCCATCTTCAAAAATGCCGCACTTTATTTTGAAGGGGCTTTGAAAAAGAGCGCTTAAAACGATCACGTCATGCCCGCGCAGGCGGGCATCTAGCAAAATAAAGCGTTCAGCAATGCTGAACACATATGGATCCCCGCTGTTTAGGCCTTGCTTTGCAAGACCGCGGGGATGACGTCTTGGTTTAATTCCTTTAGTTCGTTCGTCAAATAAAAAAATAAAAATCTTAACTATCTGTTTTTAAACCATTTTCCTTTAGTTCGATTGCGCGCCTTTTTTGCTTAAGCGCAAGCCTTATCGTAATATATTCATCCGATTTAAAACAGAGTTTGGTCATTTTTATGAATTCAGAATTTAGCCTTAGCATTTGTCGTGCGTACTCCATATTTTGACTGCGGCCCCCATGTTTCAGCGCATTATAACTGGAGCGTTTCTTACCTTTAGCCGTTTTCGGGCCGGTAGATTTCTCCCACGGGCGGTTTTTGCGGATTGTTTCCGCCTGTTTTTTCCGTCGCTCTTCTGTCCAGCCCTTACTCATGCTCGACATTATAGGAAAATATTCATATATATGCAAGAAAATTGACTCATAATACGTGATTTGCATTTTTTTACATTTCAAAAAAATCACAAATTTTAATTTTATTAATATTATCATATTTAGAAGAACCACGAGCATGCAAGAGTTTATCCCCGTCATTATAATGCATTGTCACTACATATTTATCGGGCATCCAATAATGAGCAAATTTTGATCCTTCCGGAATGGCTTTATATACAGTGTCCGTAAATTCCGGATATCCTCTTATAATGTCATATCTTGCTTTATGTTCACTTTCTTGCAATGAAAATGTGTAATCACTTTGTGCCATTTCCTTTAAAGCCGCGATAACTTTTTCATGGACATTAAGTGGCTGCATTTTAGAAACAACTCGTTTGACATCTCCCGGCAAAGCAAAATATGTGGGGGCATCTCTAAAAATATAACTATCTTTGAAAAGAAATGTAACTCTCTTGGGATCCTTTAATCTAGAATCCCAATAATCATAATGGAAAGGGTCTTGTTGTAAGATATATTTATTATTTGTCAATGCAGAGATAGTGCCATTATCCTTCTTTTCTACCAACGCATTACCAAAGATAATGACAGGGGTATTCTGTGATAAAGAAAAAAGATCGGAATTGAAATAACGTTGAGCATCGTCAGGATCTTGATGCAGTACACTACTTACATCCACCAGCCCCTTAAATGTGGCACGCAGAACAAAGTCCCGCTCAAAACGACAAGATTCCAGTTTTCTGCCGTAAATATTTTCTATTTTCTCTCGAGCTATTTTCTCTCGAGCTTCTTTATTGTCATAACCCATAGCTGCAAATTAAAACAAAATCTTATATTTTGTCAATCATTAAGCCGCCTTGCGGTATTCCATGATGCGGCGCTCCATTTCGGGGCGGAAGTTTTTGATGAGCCCTTGTATCGGCCAAGCGGCTGCGTCACCGAGCGCGCAGATTGTGTGGCCCTCGATTTCCTTGGTGACTTCATAAAGCTGGTCAATTTCCTCGACTGTGGCGTTACCCTGTACCATGCGCTTCATGATGCGCCAGAGCCAGCCAGTGCCCTCGCGGCAGGGCGTACACTGGCCGCAGCTTTCATGCATATAAAATTGTGATAATCTGCATATGGCCTGAATGATATCGGTGGATTTATCCATAACGATGACCCCTGCTGTTCCAAGCCCCGTTCCTGCCTCTTTAAGGGAGTCGAAATCCATATGGATGTTATCGCATACCGCCTTAGAAAGCATAGGAGTTGACGAACCACCGGGAATAACCGCCAGAAGATTATCCCAGCCGCCACGTACGCCACCGCAATGCTTGTCGATGAGATCTCTTAGCGAAATCCCCATAACTTCTTCAACATTACACGGGTTATTGACATGGCCAGAAATACAAAACAGCTTGGTTCCCGCGTTTTTCTCGTTCAAGCCAAGCCCCGCAAACCATTTACCGCCGCGACGCAAAATCGTAGGGACAACCGCAATCGTCTCGACGTTATTCACCGTCGTCGGACAGGAATAAAGTCCGGCCATGGCCGGAAATGGCGGCTTGTTACGTGGCTGGCCTTTTTTGCCCTCGATTGATTCAATCAGGGCCGTTTCTTCGCCGCAAATATAAGCCCCTGCCCCGCGATGGACAATAATATCGAAATCCCAGCCGGATTTGGCGGCATTTTTACCCAAGAGCCCCGCATCATAAGCTTCGTGGATAGCTTGCCACAAAGTCGATCCTTCATTATAAAATTCGCCGCGCACATAGATAAAGGCCGCTCTGGCGCCCATTGCAAATCCCGCGATCAACGCACCTTCGATCAATTTATGGGGTTCGTTACGCAGGATATCGCGGTCTTTACATGTGCCCGGCTCTGACTCATCGGCATTAATCACAAGGTAATGCGGACGCTCAGTCAGTGTTTTGGGCATAAAAGACCATTTCAGGCCTGTTGGAAATCCTGCCCCGCCACGCCCGCGCAGACCAGAGGTTTTGACCTCTTCGATGATCCATTCGCGGCCCTTTTTGATAAAGCTTGCCGTTTTATCCCAATCTCCTCGCTTTTGGGCGGATTTGAGGTCAGAGCCTTCAAAGCCGTAGAGATTAGTAAATATTCGATCTTTATCTGCGAGCATTTAGGATATTCCCCTGTTTTATTTCTTAATAACAGCCAACCTGTATTTACCGAAGCCCTTGGTCATAAGTCGTTTTATAACCTTCACCGCGACAAATAACCCAATCAGGGCGCCTGCCAGCCCTGCCGGAAACCGAACAGACTCAGGACTTCCTCCGGTAATACCAACTATTAAACCAATTAATGCCCCTGCAACACCTCCTGCAATAAGTGACAATGGTATGGTTCTCCACATCATGGCCCACCATACTTTTAATGCTAGAAATTCTGTTGGTTTTTCTGGATACATATTACACCACCTTCGCTTTTTTGGCTTCTTCTTTCAATGTCGTAGGACCGGCAGATGACATAGAGGATTTACGTCCGGTCTGTGATCCGATTTGCGGCTTTAGCCCTTGTGCAAGAACTTCAAGAACTTCCACCACACTTGCCGCCGTCAAATCTTCATAATAATCGTCATTGATCTGGATCATGGGAGCATTCACACAAGCGCCCAGACATTCAACTTCCATCAGGGTAAATTTACCGTCTTTCGTCGTCTCGCCAAGATCAATGCCCAGATGATTTTTACACGCATTCACTATATCGCTTGAACCGCACAGCCAGCACGGTGTGGTGGTACAAAACTGCACAAGATATTGCCCGACAGGCGCAGTGTTATACATAGAGTAAAAACTTGCAACCTCATAGACCTTAACCTTGTGCATATCAAGGACTTCGGCAATGTGATCCATAGCTGCGCGCGGTATCCAGCCTCCATAAACCGGCGTAGCTTTTGCACCCTCTTCCGCGACTTGACGCTGCGCCAGATCGAGCAGCGGCATGACGGCAGATTGCTGCTTCCCCTTCGGGTACAGGGCAATAGCCTTATCGGCAAGCTTCTGGTATTTCTCGGAAAATTTAAAGTGCTCCGGCTGATACTCGGCATTTAAATCAAATGGTTTTTTCATTTTTTATCTTTCCTGATTTTTATCCCTTATTTTGTGTTAACCAATGCTGGTTGTTTAAAAAGATGTGCAAACGGGTCCGGGTCTTTGTTTGTGTGGTCCTCAATTTGTATTTCCGACTTGGAAAGCTTCTCTATTCTTGGATCATCGGGTCCCAGACAAAAAAACGTTATTGTTACGATAACTGATTTTGACCAGCGTCTAAGTTTACTATAGTTTATTTTGGTAATCCACGGATCTGTGTTTGAGTAAGCCGCACAATGTCTTTCCGACTCCTTCATGGCCTCTTTTAAGGAAGCAGCCCTGCTGCCGCTATTAAGAAAAGATCTGGCGGCTAAACTGAATTCCCCGTTGGGAGCCACTTTAACTTCTGAAACCTGGTTACAGCCGCATAACGCTAAGGTCATTACGATCAATGTTCTTCCTAAACCCGAGCCCATATTAATCACCGGTCGATCTCCCTATCTCTCGTCATTCCCGCAAAGGCGGGAGTCCAGCGCATCATAAACCATCGTATAAGTCTTTCCAATCCGGATTCATATTTTCTATAGTCATTTAAACCTCCAAGCATGTCTTTGCCTGAATTTTTTCTAAAAAATTCTAAGGCAATCCATAATTATTTGGATTCCCCTAGAATTTTACTGTGTAAAATTCGGGGAATGACGAGATTTGGTTTGTCCAATTCTTATCTTAAATAACTATATTAATAGTAACTTCCATATCCTTTTCTTTAACTCCGTTGTGACGCCTGTATATAATGTGCCGTTTCTTTTATTTGTAATAATATAGACATATGATCCCAGCAATTTCATTTTATATTCTGATTCTGGATGCCCGCCTCCGCGGGCATGACGTTACGTTACATTTTTTTGTTTGGTTCTCTTCTTTTTTACTAATGAATAAACAAAAACTACAGAAAAATAATCTAAAACAAACCCTACACCACCCATAAACCTTATTACCAAGTTCATAGTTGCCCAATCAGATAAATACACAATCAAATTAGCTAAAGAGCCTAACTCGGAAGGGCAATTAGTCGCAAGCTGAAAGTTTGAGCACCCAAAAAAATAAAAACCTATAGGTAATATCAGATACGTATTAGCACTGTTCAAAACATTTAGGCACCCTAATAAAAAAACAAAAGGCTTTCCTACTTCATGGCATATAAATTTTAAAAATTCAAATAGCAACGCCACTTACCGGTCGATCTCCCCGAAAACGATGTCGAGAGAACCTATAATAGAGACTGTATCGGCGAGTTGATGGCCTTTGCTCATGAAATCAAGGGCTTGTAAATGCGCAAATCCCGGAGCCCGAATACGGCAGCGATACGGCTTGTTCGATCCATCAGACACAAGATAAACGCCAAATTCCCCCTTAGGGGCTTCGACGGCGGCATACGTTTCTCCGGCTGGCACATGATAGCCCTCGGTAAAGAGCTTGAAGTGATGAATCAAAGCTTCCATTGAATTCTTCATCTCGGCGCGGGGCGGCGGTGAAACCTTGTAATCATTTGACTTCACGTAGCCCTCGGGCATTTGCTCTATGGCCTGTTTCATAATCTTGATGGATTCATACATTTCGGCCATACGCACCAAATAGCGCGCATAGCAATCGCCCGTTTTGCCAATCGGAATATCAAAATCCATTTTCTCATAAACTTCATAGGGCTGGCTTTTGCGTAAATCCCAAACAATACCGGAACCACGAAGCATAGGGCCGGAAAAACCCCAATCCTGAGCTTCTTCGGCGCTCACAATGCCGATATCAACTGTGCGCTGTTTGAAAATTCGGTTGTTAGTCAGCAAGCTTTCAAGGTCTTGCAAAAATTTTGGCAGTTCTTCACACCATTCATACATATCTTCGGCCAGTCCTGCGGGCATATCCTGAGCAACACCGCCAGTCCTGAAATAATTGGCGTGAAGCCTTGCGCCACAAACACGCTCATAGAATTCCATGCCTTTTTCACGCTCTTCAAAGCCCCAAAGAGCCGGCGTCAATGCCCCTACATCCAGTGCAAATGTGGTGATATTCAAAATATGGTTTAGAATGCGGCCAAGCTCACAGAACAAAACACGTATGTATTGACCGCGTGGCGGCACAGTAATTCCTAAAAGATTTTCAGTAGCCAGAGCAAAAGCGTGTTCTTGATTCATTGGCGCAACGTAATCAAGACGATCAAAATACGGCAGAGCCTGTGTATAGGTTTTATACTCAATCAGTTTTTCAGTTCCGCGATGAAGCAAACCAATATGAGGGTCAGCACGTTCGACAATTTCGCCTTCCATCTCAAGTACAAGACGCAGCACGCCATGAGCAGCCGGATGCTGTGGCCCGAAATTCATGGTATAGGGCTTGATTTGTGTTTCTTCCTGAATAGCAATATCAGGTGTGTCGACTTTTTTTCTAAGAGGCATTTTTTGTATCCTCTTCTTGTGCATCTACTGGCATTTCATCTCTATTATCGTTCTCAGCCGATCCTCTCCCCGCCTCGGAGACGCTATCTGCCATTGACGACCAGCCATGCGGTGGAATTGCCGCCTTCTCATCACCGGGAAGCTGGACATCGGTCACTGATTCCCACGGGCTAACAAAATCAAAACGCCTAAAATCCTGCGTGAGTTGCACCGGCTCATAGGCTACGCGTTTGTATTCGTTGTCATAGCGAAGCTCAACATATCCGGTCAAAGGAAAGTCTTTGCGCTGGGGATGGCCTTCGAAACCATAATCCGTCAGGATACGGCGAAGATCAGGATTACCGGAAAACGGTATGCCGTACATATCCCACACTTCGCGCTCGAACCAACATGCCGCGCTATAGAGTTTAACAACACTTGGAACAATCTGGTCTTCTTCGACTGATATTTTAACACGGACCCGATCATTTTGACGAAGCGACAACAGATTATAGATAATCTCGAAGCGATCCGGCCGATCCGGATAGTCACTTGCACAAATGTCAATCAGAACCCTGAATCCACATTCAGGATTATCGCGCAGAAATTGCAAAGTCTTTTCGATTGATTCAGATTTGGCTGTGATGACAAGCTCGTCACGCTCAAAATGAGATCCCAGCACCGAGCCTTTCAGATTCTCGACTATAAATTCTGCCATGTCTTCCAGAGCTTCAGCGGGCAATGCGCGTATCCTCCATAGTTGTCATCCCTGCGGAGGCAGGGATCAAGTCATTTTCATTCAAATCTTTCCATTTAGGATTCATTTTTCCAATTAACTCCACTTTCCATGCGCGCTTCCAGCGTTTGATACATTTTTCACGATGAATTGCATCCTGTACATTTTTATATTCTTCAAAATAAATAAGCTTGCAAACATTATATTTCTTTGTAAACCCTTCCACCAGACCTTCTTTATGTTGCCAAATTCGTTGTACCAAATCCGAAGTTATTCCCGTATAAAGAACTGTGTTTTTTTGTGTTGTTAAAATATATACGTAATAAAGTTTTTCCATTTAGCCATCCGATTCCTGCTTTCGCAGGAATGACAATATTTTTTTATCGGGCAATGCGTGTATCCTCTCTTTGAATTTTTTTCTGGAGCTGCAACAGGCCGTAGACCATAGCTTCGGCCGTTGGCGGACATCCTGGAATATATATATCCACGGGCACAATACGATCGCAACCACGTACCACCGAATAAGAATAATGGTAATAGCCTCCGCCATTTGCACATGAACCCATTGATATAACCCAGCGCGGCTCGGGCATTTGATCATAAACGCGGCGCAGAGCCGGTGCCATTTTATTGGTCAAGGTTCCGGCCACAATCATCACATCGGATTGCCGCGGGGATGGTCTTGGGATCATGCCGAAACGGTCAAGATCATAGCGGCTCATATAGCCGTGGATCATCTCCACCGCGCAGCACGCCAGACCAAAGGTCATCGGCCAGAGAGAACCGGTACGAGCCCAGTCAAACAAATTATCAGTCGTGGTTAGCAAAAACCCCTTTTCCTGCAAAGTCTTGGAAATTGCTGCGGGCACAACGTCTTGCTGTTCTACAGGCGGAACAGGAGTTTTGCCCTTTAGATTATAATCCGGCGCAGCAATTATATGTTTGTCATGTCCCATGATTTATTCTTTCACGCTTATGGGGGTTATTCCCAATCAAGGCCGCCTTTTTTCCATTCATAAATAAAACCAACCGTCAGAACACCCAGAAATACCATCATCGACCAGAATCCAAAAGCTCCAATTTTTCCCAGTGTTATTGCCCATGGAAACAAGAAAGCAATTTCCAGATCGAATATTATAAAAAGTAATGTGACCAGATAAAAGCGCACATCGAATTTATTCCGCGCATCGGAAAATGCGTCAAATCCGCACTCATAGGCTGCGTTTTTCTCCGGATCGGGATTTCTTTTACCAGCCAGCAAAGAGCCAAGCACCATAGCCACCGATAATCCGCAGGCAATAAACAGAAAAACAAGTATGGGTAGATATTCTATTAATAAAGTTTCGGATGCCATAAAAAAATCTCTTTGGATTCATGTAATATCACTGCTCTTTTTAGCAGCTTAACAAAGAGATGAAAACCTTGAAAAATCAGAAACAGAAATTTTAGCACCTTATTTCTTGAAAAAATAAATCAGGGAAGCCATTTTTTTAGTACATCGACCATGGCCTGCTTCTTGACAGGCTTAGTTATATAATCATCCATTCCCGCATCATAGCATTTCTGGTCATCGCCCTTCATCGCATAGGCCGTAAACGCCACAATAGGAATCTTGTCAAATTCGCCTTGTTTTTCAAGTTTACGGACAGACTGCGTTGCCTCAAACCCGTCCATTTCCGGCATATTGCAATCCATAAAGATCAAATCAAAACGTCTTTGTTTTATAAGTTTCACCACCTCCAGCCCGTTAGAAGCCGGTGTAACAACACATCCCATTTTTTCCAGCATTGTTGTTGCGACCATTTGATTGGTGGGATTGTCTTCCGCAAGCAAAATTTGTGCGCCGTCAAAACTCACGCTATCCGTCTTGGCTTTATCTTCCTTGGCATCGGCTTCGCGCAACATGTCTCGTGTTACAACTGATAGAGGAACCTTTTTCTGTCTCATAGATTGAATAAGATCTAGCGCACGAATAATTTCAAGGCCGCTTGAGGGTTTAGTTAAACACCCCTGGAACTTGCCTTCTTTAATCAGTTTACTGTCTTTGCGACTGGGCTCGGAAGATACCATCAAAAGAGATATATTTTTTAGTTTTGGACTCTTCTTGATTTTTTTAGCCAGTTCCAACCCACCCATCTGCGGCATGATATAGTCAAGCACACCCAATTCAAAAGGCTTGCCTTTATCTGCCGCTTCTTGCATCAAGTCCAACGCTTCTTTACCGGACGATGCTATTGTAACCTTCATCTTGGCTTTACGCATATATTCAGCGGCAATATCCTGCGCGACTTTGTTATCGTCAACGATGATCGCCCTGATGCCGGATAAATCTGTCGGCACCTTATAAACACCGCCTCCCTTCGTCTTTTCATCAACAGGCAGTTGGAAGGTAAACCAAAAGGTGGAGCCTACACCAAGTGTACTTTCTACGCCGATATCACCCTTCATATTGTGAGATAACTCTTTGCAAATTGCCAGCCCCAGGCCTGTGCCGCCAAATTTTCGTGTTGTAGAGCTATCAGCCTGAGAAAATTTATTGAATATGTAATCCTGCTTGTCTTCGGGAATACCGATCCCAGTATCTTCCACATAGCCGTGGAATATAACTTTCCCACCTTTATGTTTCTTGGCATCTACACCAATAAGAACATACCCCGTTTCGGTGAATTTCAAGCTATTACTTGCCAGATTAAGGAATATCTGACGAACGCGCCCAGGATCACCTACTATATAGCGCGGTATATCCGGCGCAAAGCGTAGCAATACTTCCAGCCCTTTTTCCTGTGCCTTGATTGCTATCAGATCGGCCACTTCTTCTACCAATAACCGCAAATCAAACGAGATGGTTTCAAATTCCAGTTTGCCCGCTTCGATCTTTGAAAAATCTAGAATGTCATTGACAAGCTGCAAAAGGTTTTCAGCAGAACTGATTGCGGTTTTTGCATAGGTCTTTTGCTTCGCATCCAAATCAGTTTCCAAAAGCAAGTTGGCCATGCCGATAATACCGTTCATAGGGGTACGGATTTCATGGGACATATTTGCCAGAAACTCTGATTTCATTCTTGTTGCCTGCTCGGCTTCTTCCTTTGCTTCTATCAAATCGGATTCAGCCTTCTTACGTTCGGAAATGTTATGAATATTGCCGACAAACATTCGCTCTCCGGCTATGAACACTTCATTGACGCCGAGTTCAATAGGAAAAGTAGAGCCATCCCTGCGCATACCTTCAACTTCACGCCCTGACCCGATAATTTTTGCTTCTCCTGTTTTCAGATAGTTTTTTAAATATATATCATGATTTTTTGAATATTGATTAGGCATCAGCATTTTAACATTTTGGCCTATTAATTCGTCAATCTCATATAAAAAAAGCCTTTCCACAGCGGCATTTACAGATTGGATAATACCACTGGAGTTAATCGTGATAATTCCGTCTAATACCGTATCCAAAACAGATTCCAATCGGGCTTGGCTATCCCTAATCTCTTCGGCATGCTGGATCAAAATCTGTTCATTTTTCTTGCGTCCGCTGACATCACGAATAGAGCCGACCATTCTAATCGGCCTGCCGTTATCATCCCGCACAGTCGTGGCTTTGGCGCGAAACCAAATATATTTACCGGATTTATTCTTCAGACGGTATTCAACATTATATGGGACATCATTTTCAAAATGTTCCTTCATACTCTTTTCTGTCGGCTCAACATCGTCCGGATGCAAAAGTGTCTTAAATGTCTGATAACTGCCCTGAATTTCATGATCTTCATACCCCAAGAGATGTTTCCAATGTGGCGACCAATATTGTTCGTCTTTCGTAATATCCGGCCAGTCCCAAATGCCGTCCTGCGCTCCCTTCACGGCAAGAGAAAAACGTCGTCGTGTTTCTTCGGCATGAGCCACATTAATTATAGAAATGCGGAGGAAATATGCCAAAACAGCAAGTAATAATGAAACAGAAATCCCACCCATTAAAAAAATAAAAGGAAAAACAACCTCTTCCTGCTTAAGGAATTTTTCTGTCGGGTTGATTTTTAGCGACCATGATCTGTTGTATATACGGAATGTCTGCTCTGTTACATACTCGTTATTATTAGAAATTGCCTTATCACAATTCTGGAAAGCCAGTTTCTCATCTATAA
>JAOUOR010000118.1 GCA_029880245.1 Alphaproteobacteria bacterium | reverse complement strand
TCGCTCTTCTGCATACGCACCAAGACCGAATGAGACATAAGTAACAAGGTCTCCTTCTCGAAGATCCTTGACATTTTCTCCTATTCTCTTAACTACACCCGCGGCCTCTACACCGGGTGTAAAAGGAAACGTTTTTTTATAAAGTCCTGCCCGATGATAGGTATCAACCAAGTTTAACCCAGCAAACATTTGCTCGATTACAACTTCATTTGGGCCGGGATCACCTATTTCTCCGATGTCTTCAAATTCCAGAACTTCCGGTCCACCGGACTTATATATACGTATCGCTTTGCTCATGGACGGCATCATACAGTCTCTTCGAAAAGCCGTCAAATAAATATACATAATATTTGGAAACTATGGTTAACACCTTAAACCTAAGCCACTGCCTTTTTGGGTTTGACTTTTGGAGATTTCGTCTCTTCGAAGACCTTTTTTATGGCTTCGGCTAAATCTTCCTTCATCACGGGCTTTTTTAAGACCGCTTTGATAGAAGGATGATGATTTATTTTTTTGTACATTTCTTCTTCGCTATATCCGGAAAGAAATACAAAAGGCAAATCCGGAAGCTCTAGCGAAATGTTTTCTACCAGCTCAAGTCCCGTCATTTTGGGCATGTTATGATCGGAAACCACGAGATCGAAATTATCATGATTTTTTTTCAAATATTGAAGTGCCTGTAGCCCGTCAGCACATATCTCGACATTATATCCCATTCTTCTCAACATATTTTCTGTGACATCCCTGACGGTTTGATTATCCTCAACCAGAAGAATATTATATTCCTCAGGTTTAAAATCATCAGGAATGTCTTTCCTATCGGCCTTTTCCTCAACCGATGCAGACGATGCAGACGATGCATCAGATAAAGGCAGATATATTTCAAATGTAGAGCCCTTCATCAATGTGCTGTTTATTATCATCATACCACGGTGCCCGACAACAACGCCATGAACCGTAGAAAGCCCTAAACCCGTGCCTTTATCAACAGCCTTAGTGGTAAAGAAAGGCTCAAAAATATGCTCCATAATGACCCGGCTAATACCTTCTCCGGTATCGCTCACAATAATTTGCGCGTATTCTCTGTCTTTTTCGACATGACCAAGTATTGTTCTTACCGTCGCAGAATTAATATCATCAATCCGGAGTAAAGGTGTTTCTTTTGGATCTGGAAGCTTCTCCATGATGACATTTTGATGCGGGAAGTTTTTATCAATTTTCCGTTTACTCAGTGATAAACTCAAAACGCCATGATCTTCACCCATCGCATCGCTCGCATTCACACATAAGTTCATAATCATTTGTGAAATATGTGTTACATTTCCATCAATATAAATCTGGTCCTCTATTTGTGTTTTAATTTCCACAGACTTCGGAACACTTGCAGACATCATTCCTTCTATCTCATGTAGACTATGTGCCAGATCGATTGTTTCTTTTATGCTGTCACGACGACGTGAAAACGTCAGCATTTGTTCTACCAGTTCCTTAGCCTGAGCACTGGCTTGTAGAATATTACCGGCATATTTCTTCTCATTGGAACCTTCCTGAAGATCTTCTACTAAAAACTCTGCAAAACCGTTAATAGCAGCTAGAATATTATTGAAATCATGAGCCACACCGCCAGCCAAACGACCAATAGCCTCCATTTTTTGTGCTTGATAAAACTGATCTTCCAGATCCCGTTTTTCCTGCTCCATAACATATCTTTGTGTTATGTCCTGAACTGTCCCTATCAACCCATCACCAGGTAATTGCGTTAAAGAAAATTCAGTATGCAGCATACTGCCATCTTCGCGCTCAAGAGGAAACTCACCAATCCAATATCCATCTTGTTCTAAGCCGGACATAACCTCTGTCGCAATGAAATCCAGATCATTTTCAGAAAAAATCTCCGTCCATTCCTCATCAATATAATCAAATCTATTATCAATAAGGCAAATATCACACATAGCCTCATTCATATAATTCAGGTGGCCTTCACTATCGACAATCATAATACCTTCACAAGCAGCCTCCATTGCGGCCAACCTGTTTTCCATCTCGCGCACCGTTACCTGACGCTCTTCATTATAACGGCGAAGTCGTCTAATCTTATCTCCGTTTAAGAAAATAAGGACAAACCCGCATAAACCCATCGCCGTAACAGACCAGTAAAGGAGATTTTCTCTGGCAAATGTGTCTGAAAAAATATGATTCAAACTTGACGGGTCGAGTATATAATGACTCTCGAGATTATAGACCTCTTTCTTAAGATCAACTGACACGGTCATCAATTGGTCAAAATTTTTAAAATGACCGCTCTGCTCCAGATCAATAAGCCCATATTGAACCTGTTTGATCAAATCCTTGAGATCAAGAATTTCATCTAAAAATGTTTCAGAATAAATATCATATTGCTTAATCAGAATATTGCCATACAGGTCACTAAAACTTACAAAATATTCTTTAATGTCAGACACTAAAGAAAGCTTATTATCAGCATCTATACTTTGTTCATACTCAATCAGATACTTATAATAATCATCGTAATACCGACGAAGAATTATAATATCGGAAATTTTTTTCTGATAATCCTCATAAGAAACATGGTTAACCTGTATCAACTTCACCGTAGAGTGAATAACAACCATACCGAGAATCAACATAACAGCGCTCGGCACAAGATCCATGAAAGATCTGCGTATCTCGGACCAGTTTTTCTTAATTACATTTGAAATAAACAACCGTCCTTATCACAAAATTGAACAAATAAGTTAGCCTCCCGCAGCATGCACAGGCTTTAACCCAAGTTCTTGCGCTTTCAAAGCAGCTTGCGTCCTGTTTTTGGCATCCAGCTTTCTACAAATGCCCCGCACATGAAGCTTTACAGTTACCACCTGTAAATCAAGGGCTCTGGCAATATCCTTATTAGAGGCCCCATCAACCAGATAATGCAAAACATCTGTTTCCCTTGGCGTAAGGCTAAAATCACTTATATCTTGTCCATTTGATTGTATGCCAGTCTTTCCATTAGCATCCTCATAATAAGACGGCATGACAGATCCGGTCTTGTCATCTTCGGGTACA
>JAOUOR010000117.1 GCA_029880245.1 Alphaproteobacteria bacterium | reverse complement strand
CTTGCTATAATGATTTTGTCCGCACCGCACCGCATAGCAATACTGCTACGGGTGCTTTTTCTGCGGTCAATCTCATAGCCAAGATGAGCGGCATATTGGGTTAAATTGATTTCTGATTTAAAACGAGAAAAATCAAGTTGCTGTGTCATGCTCTACCCTCCCCCTAGTATTCACTCGGCAAAAGAAGGGTGTTGTTTATGAAATAGAATTTGATGCTTTGAAGCGGAAAGTCTGTAAACAAAATGTTTTCAGAGTAAAGAAGATTATAATTTCCATCTGTGCAAACCAGTCTTGCACCCTCTCCGTCTTGGCTACGGATCAATTCCCATGAAAGAAATGATTCATCGGCCAATTTCTTAACGCATGACTGACAGGCAAAAATCTTGTCTATAAGCCAATATGCACCGCCATATTCCGCGACATACTGTACACCATCTGTATAGCAAAATTTGTTGAAAGCCGGGTGTCTGAACCAGTATTCCGAACCTGTAAATTGCCGCAAATCATCTTCATGCAATGTATAATTTTGAGTTTCTAGCATTGATCTATCCTTTCTGTTTTGATCCGTTCGCTTGAAACCCTGCCAAGCGGCGAGCGTCCTTAAAAAAGACAAAAAAGACCCGCTGCGCTTAATGCGCGGCGGGACAATAAAAGGGCAGATCGATCAAAATTCAGGAATTTGTAAAGTGTCTTCTCGGGAGACCGTTAGAAAATGGCAGCGGCGCTTGCGACGCGCCCCATTTGCTTGCGGCGGAAGATGCTTTACAAACAGCCAAGGCGTTCCTGATTTTGATGTAAGCTTGCAGATTGGTTTTCAAGCATCGGGGGTGATGCGTAATAACTTGATTGCGCTTTGCGCAATCCCTGCCTTAATTTATATTGTCGTTAAAAGTTCTTCCTAACAAAGACACGGTAGGGATGGCGATGACCAAGAGTGTGACTTTGAAAAATAAGGATTCGAACTGGTGTTGCGTTTTTTAATGGTCGCAGAAATTCATTGATTTTAAACGAATTTTTTCCGGTATTCTCTGAATAAAAAGCAAAATGTCTTGATAGTGACTGGTTCGAATTGTATCTATTACGCGATGACCAACAAGCATTGGTCTTGGATTCCTATAAATTTAGCTTTGCAGAAGCTGGTTTTTGCCTTTATCTCTTACTTGTTACTGAAAAAAACAGGAAAAATCGGAATATGCACAACGCAGTTAAAAAGCTAATAGATTATATGTACCAAGATAATGACGCCATGCAATATCACGGCTTGGCTATGCAGACGGTTTTCGGTGATTTGGCCGAAGAGAACGGCTTGAACGACATCAACGATCTGAATGATTTTTTCGGTTCCGAGACGTTCTGGATGATTTACCCTGTCATGCTAGAATTCTTTTTTACCAATGTTTACGGACAGAACGGAGATTGGAACATTATAGATTCCTTCCTGACTTATCCCAAGAACAGTTTGACTAAAGACGAACGGGTTTATCTGTCGGCTCTGCGCCCTTCTGTCATGAGCGTATATGAAGTTACAGCCATAGAACCGGAGAAAAGCCTGACAGTTCGGGATATGATACGGGGCGGAGAGCCAGTCAAAATTAAGGAAAAAAGCCTGACCCGTTATGTATCACAATGGGAATGTTTGGGTATGCGTATTCTGGATATGGGAGATCACCTTGAATTTGCCGGAGGTGTTCTCCGGCTGGAGCGAGGCGTAGCGGAAGAGCTGGCACCGTGGTTAAAGGAAATGCGCGATATGACAGTTGCAATGTTTCCTTTGCATGACACATCTATCCCGAGGGAAAAAATATCTCATTTCGCCGAAGTCTTGTGGGCACCCGAAATTGCTCTTGCGTGGATCGAGTGTTTAATAGAATCAAAAGACCGGAATACGCCACAGATTCATAACAAAGAGGGGCATGCGATTTCTCCCGTCACGATCTGTTTTCCCATCACAAAAAATCACGGTGATATAGCGGCATTTTTTAACAAACACAGGGAATTTCAATCAGAAAGATCAGGCGAATGGGTTTGGCTAAAAAAGGAAAGAGGCGAGAAAAACAAGAAACTATCATATACCGTGCGCGGTGATATTGTTCTTCATGCAGACCATTTGGAACTTTTTGTCAATTCTCGTGAAAGGGCAAATATTCTTGAGGATATAGTCAGCAAGGGGCTTGTCGGTATTATTGGCAAGCCGAGATGGAAATATACGGATGCACCGTCTGCCAGTGTAAAATCTTTTTTGGAAGGGTTGAAGGCTAGAGAAGTCTGCAGCGATGAAAACGAAGAGAATATAAGCCAAGAAGAAATGCAGGCTCTGATAATGGAAATGAAGGACGATCATTATCATCAATGGCTTTCATCACGTATTCCGGCACTTGAAGACAAAACTCCCCGTATGGCAAAACGCTCTAAAAAAGGCCAAAATCAACTCGTATCGCTTTTGAAGGATATGGAAAACCATGAGAATCATCAAGCTAAAGCGCAGGGAATGAAGCCCTATGATATGACATGGATATGGGAAGAATTGGGGCTTGACCGCAATATAGCGTAAAGCGACCGCGAGGATTACTAAGGACATCTATAACAAAAAACATACCCAACTGATCGAACGCAGACACGAAATCAACGAAGCCCTCGAACGACATCATGCAGGCGATGAACGTCTTAGAATTGCAGTAAGCACATTGGTTACTCTGGCATCACAAGCAGCAGACCTGTTTGACCGTTCGACAACAGAAGAAAAACGCAAATTGATCGGATATGTGTTTGCGAACTTGGAATTAGAAGGCCAAAAGCTACGGTTTTCCTTGAAAAAACCCTTTGATCTGTTCGTAGATTTGACCTCTTGTCAAGAATGGCAGGGGTTAATTGATGTTATTGGAACTAATCATTACGCAGAATTAGCTGAACTTCGCCCTGCTTTACAAAGTGTTTATGACCAACTTATCGCAGCTTAATACTTAACATTAAACTTATCTAACACCCGCAGCCATTTGCTGTGTTTGCTGTGCATTTTGAGTATTGTAAAGATCAAATTCACGCTGCTGCTGTTCAAGCCATAGCTTACGATCTATTTCCGCAGCGGC
>JAOUOR010000116.1 GCA_029880245.1 Alphaproteobacteria bacterium | reverse complement strand
CGCTCTATATTGGAAATCAGTAGCTATGCTGATTTTTTCTTTATTGGTTGGTATGGTTATTATGCAATTCGGTATTTTATTTATGATCGTGGGTGCGATCATGTTAATAGTGTCGATTTTGACAAAACATTATCTTTTGCTGGTTATTACGAATAAGCGCGTTTTGGCTCGTTACGGACTTTTACAGATGGATATTGTCGATATTCGCCTTAGCAAGGTTGAGAGTATTGATCTTGAGCGTATGTTGCCTGGACATATATTTGGCTATGCCAATGTTGTCGTAATGGGAACAGGCCAGCGTATAATTAGAATTCCTTTCATTAAGAATGCAAATGACTTTAGAAAATTCTATAATGAAATGGTGCTGTATGAGGAAGGCAATACTGAAGCCGAAGAAATAATAGAAAAAGAAAAAAAGTCAAAAGACAAAACCAAGACACCAACCAAAAAGAAGAAAAGAACCTGACTTTTTCTTCTTATGCGATATTGCCTTTCATTCTAAAAACCACTAATCCTGTATATCTGCGCAAGTCTTTGCACTTGCAGGTAACAAATTGATTGCAGGTATTGAACGATGATCTATAACAAGAAGCGTGCTCATCCGGATGGTTGGGATAAATCAAAACTCGTAAGCCGTTATGTCACGGAAGGTGCAAAAAGCGCGCCGCATAGAGCCTATTATTATGCAATGGGCTTGACAGAAGAGCAAATTCACCAGCCATTAGTCGGTGTGGCAACATGCTGGAACGAGGCGGCACCATGCAATATTGCACTTTCTCGTCAAGCACAGGCCGTCAAAAAAGGGGTGGATCATGCCGATGGCACACCGCGCGAATTTACAACGATCACGGTTACAGATGGCATAGCTATGGGGCATGAAGGCATGCGCTCTTCATTGGCATCTCGTGATGTCATCACTGACTCAGTTGAACTGACTATGCGCGGGCATTGCTATGATGCACTTGTAGGTCTTGCAGGCTGTGATAAATCCTTGCCAGGTATGATGATGGCTATGGTGCGCCTGAATGTGCCAAGCGTCTTCATGTATGGCGGCACAATTTTACCCGGGAAATTCAAAGGCAAGGATGTGGATATTGTTAATGTCTTTGAAGCCGTTGGTCAGCATGCTACTGGAAACATGTCCGACGATGATCTGCATGAACTTGAATGCGTGGCTTGCCCGTCTGCCGGTGCTTGCGGAGGTCAGTTTACAGCTAATACCATGGCTTGTGTGTCAGAAGCTATTGGACTTGCTCTACCTAATTCCGCGGGTGCTCCCGCACCCTATGAGAGCCGCGATGAATATGCTTTTGCCTCCGGTGAAGCTGTGATGCAATTAATTAAAAATGGCGGCCCTTTACCGAGGGATATTGTCACGCGTAAATCTCTTGAGAACGCGGCAGCCATCGTGGCGGCAACAGGGGGGTCAACCAATGCAGCTTTGCATTTGCCTGCTATCGCCCATGAAGCAGGAATTAAGTTTGATCTTTTTGATGTTGCTGAAGTTTTTAAAAAGACGCCTTATTTGGCTAATCTTCGGCCAGGCGGAAAATATGTAGCCAAGGATCTCTTTGATGTTGGCGGTGTAGGCATTGTTATAAAAGAGTTGCTTGATAATGGTTATATTCATGGAGATTGTATTACAGTTACTGGAAAAACATTGGCTGAGAACCTTGAAGGCATAACTTTGCCAGAGGATCAGGATGTCGTATTTCCTGTTAAGGCGCCTATTTATAAAACCGGAGGCGTTGTCGGCCTAAAAGGCAATCTTGCTCCTGAAGGGGCTATTGTGAAAATAGCAGGACTAGAAGAGCTTGTTTTCGAAGGACCGGCCCGTGTCTTTGATGGAGAAGAAGCCTGTTTCAATGCCGTGCAGAATAAGGAATATAAAGAGGGCGATGTGCTGGTTATTCGCTATGAGGGCGCAAAAGGCGGTCCGGGCATGAGAGAGATGCTCTCAACCACAGCAGCGCTTTACGGACAGGGGACCGGCGGTAAGGTTGCTCTAATCACTGATGGTCGTTTTTCTGGCGGTACACGGGGTTTTTGCATCGGGCATGTCGGACCGGAGGCCGCAGTCGGCGGGCCAATTGCTCTAATCAAAGATGGTGATATAATCCGCATAGATGCCGATAAAGGTACGCTGGATGTAAAGTTAAGTGAGGCTGAACTGGCGGTTCGCAAAAAAGACTGGAAGCCCCGCGAAAATAATTATCAATCAGGTGCCCTCCAGAAATATGCAGCTCTTGTGGGACCTGCCAAAGACGGCGCGGTCACGCATCCGGGCGCTAGTGCAGAAAAGCATACATTCGTGGATTTATAAGTAAAGCGGTGATTAAATCCCGCCACCTGCTGTGTTAGCGGCATTGTCGTTACCCGGAGCGTTGAAGCGTCCGACATTACCCAAGAGTTGCTGCATGAATGTAAAATCATTGCCATGGGTTGGCGTTTTGTCATTGGCATAAGGAATTTCAAGGCGCTCATTATCAATTTCTTCAATGCTCTCAACTATCCCTTCCTTGTTAAAGGTAACAGAAACAATGCGCTCTTCAACGATTTCATGATCAAGGATACCGTATTTTTCTGTCTCTTGGCCGATGTAATACCATATATTTGTATCAAAAGTGGACTGAGCCGTAGGAGAGCCAAAATTTTGCAATACATCTGTCATAGTACTTTCTCCGACAATGATTTTCGGGATCTGAGCGTCTTCCAGCATATTACCACGTTGTGCCGTTACAGGTGAGCAAGCCGCCATTAGCAGGCAAAATAAGCCCAAATAAACAAAAGCAGATAATGAGGTTCTTTTGACTTGATATGTCATAGCTATTTAAATTTCTTCGATATGCTGATATAGAAACAAATTTAGAGTGTTTGGAGAAAAAAGCCTAGGGGTAATAATAATGTTTTCATCTTTATTCAGGAAAAAAGATAAAGGCACTAGAGAGAGTGAGGATCAGGCAAGAGAACTTTATGCTCTGGCCCTTGGTCAAACACGAAATCCCTATTTTTATCTGGAGATGAACGTTCCGGATAATTTTGATGGCCGTTTCGATTTTCTGCTTTTGAATATATTTATCATTCTTTACAAATATTACGATCACGAGAATTATAAGGAAATCTCCCAGCATCTTTTTGATATCGCGTTTAAAGATTTAGATTTAAGCCTGCGAGAGATGGGGGTCGGTGACATGGGGATTCCAAAACATATGCGCCGTA
>JAOUOR010000115.1 GCA_029880245.1 Alphaproteobacteria bacterium | reverse complement strand
CAGGACTGCCAGAGAGGCATTACGCATGATCTGGTATTCCTTGTCGGTCAGTGTCAAGGCAGGAGCAACCGTAATAGAATCGCCCGTATGAACACCCATCGGATCGATATTTTCAATCGAGCAGATAATGATGCAGTTATCGTTCTTATCGCGCACCACCTCCATCTCGTATTCTTTCCAGCCTAGAAGTGATTCCTCGATCAAAACTTCCGTGGTCGGAGAAGCATCCAGACCGTCACGAACAATTTTCTCGTAATCATCGCGGTTATAGGCTATGCCGCCGCCTGTTCCGCCCAGCGTAAAAGAAGGGCGGATAATGGCAGGTAAGCCGATTTTCTCCAAAGCTACGCGCGCTTCTTCCATATTATGCACGACATCGGAGCGTGCCGATTCAAGGCCAAGTTCATCCATACATTTCTTAAAACGTTCGCGGTCTTCGGCTTTGTCGATCACATCGGCTTTCGCGCCAATAAGCTCAATGCCAAGGCGCTCAAGTGTTCCATCTTCATCCAGCGCCAGAGCAGTGTTCAGAGCTGTTTGTCCGCCCATTGTCGGCAGCAAGGCGTCAGGACGTTCTTTTTCAAGGATTTTGGCAACAATTTTCGGTGTAATCGGCTCGATATAAGTCGCATCTGCCATCTCCGGATCAGTCATGATCGTAGCCGGATTAGAGTTGATCAGTACGACGCGGTACCCTTCTTCCCGCAAGGCCTTACAGGCTTGTGCGCCGGAATAATCAAACTCACAGGCCTGCCCGATAATAATAGGGCCGGCTCCGATGATGCAGATAGATTTTATATCAGTTCTTTTTGGCATATTGTCTTTTCTTAATTACTAATTATACAAAAATCCTTACGGTCATAGTCATATTCAAGCAGATCACCGTGTACCATATCAAAAAGCCAAGGCTTAATAACGATATCTCCTTTTTCAAGGGCTTCTTGTACACTTGGATAAGTTTTAAGATTTTCAACAGATTGTAGCACAGTTTCTTTTTCTGTGTTCTCGCGAATTTCCTGCTCGGTTTTGCTATATGATTTTGCCTTGTCCAAGGATTGATTGGCTACTTCAACGAAAGACAATATTTCCTTATCATCCAGATGGGTACATAAAGCGTTAATTGCACCGCACTTTGTATGTCCGAGCACAATTATTTTTCTAACATCGGCATGCTTGATAGCAAATTGCAGGGCTGCGGCAAGAGCATTTCCTTGGCTGTAGGGGCGTACAATGGCTCCCATAGAGCGGAAACCTAAAAATGCACCGGGCTTAGCATTAAATACTGCGCCAGGATTGCTACGTGAATCAATGCAGGAAATGATGAAATAATCAGGATGCTGTCCTTCCTGAACCAGTTTAGCCATAAGGCTATTTGGGGTGTTATAATAAGTTTCCCTGAATTCTCTAAAACCTTCTATTAGATAGTTTGTCATATTTACGCAGCCTTTCTCCGTTTGATATTCTCTACAAATTGCTCAAAGAGGTAATAACTATCTTGTGGGCCAGGTGAAGCTTCGGGGTGGTATTGCACACTAAACACAGGCTTGTCTTTCACAACAAGCCCTTCATTCGTGCCGTCAAAAAGACTGATATGGGAGATCTCAATTCCATCAGGCAGACTATCTGCAATAACTTCAAAGCCATGATTCTGCGAGGTGATCTCTACAGTGCCGGTTTTCAAGTTTTTCACCGGATGGTTTGCGCCGCGATGGCCTAAGTGCATCTTGCGGGTTTTCCCGCCTAGAGCTAAAGACAGAAGCTGATGCCCAAGGCAAATCCCAAAAATCGGTACGCCTTTTTCAATAAGCGCCTTAATCATTGGAACGGCGTATTTGCCCGTGGCCGATGGATCACCGGGACCATTGGACAGGAATACACCGTCTGGATTATGGGCCAGAATATCCTCGGCGGATGTTTTGGCATTTACGACAGTAACGTCGCATCCTGCCGAAGCCAGACAACGGAGGATATTTCGCTTCGCGCCGAAATCCACAGCAACGACTTTGTATTTTGGGCTATCTTGTTTGCCGTAGCCTTTGCCAAGTTCCCAAAGGGTTTCATCCCATTGATAGGTCTGTGCGCAGGAAACCTCAATCGCCAAATCGGTACCTTCTAATCCGGCCCATTCACTGGCTTGCTTGTGAAGGGCAACAAGATCAAATTCACCCTTTTCATTATGGGCAATTACCGCATTGGGGGCGCCATTATCACGGATGCGGCGTGTTAGGGCGCGTGTATCGATACCGCATATTCCGGTTATATTATACTGCACCAACCAGTCATTGAAATGATTTAAGGCCCGCCAGTTTGATGGTGAGGTCACATCTTCACGTACGATCAAACCTCTGGCAGCCGGTTCAAGCGTCTCGATGTCCTCATTATTTGTCCCGACATTACCTATATGCGGGAAGGTAAAATTGATGATTTGTCCTGCATAACTCGGGTCTGTCAGAATTTCCTGATAACCCGTCATAGACGTGTTAAAGCAAATCTCGCCTATATTATGGCCTTGTGCGCCAAAACCCTTGCCCCAAAGCAATGAACCATCTGCAAAAACAACAACAGCGCTTGCGCCTGCAGGGGGTTTTGTTCTAGAAAGATCAGGCATAGTGTTATGCTCCAGATGTTATAAGTTATTGTTGGTCTTCCTAGAAACACTGTTCCTAAGGGAAATTGAACAAAAAGAAAAGGAAAAAAATGGAAAAAAGAGCAGAATTCAACACCGCATTGAAAAATGCCATGAAAGAAAAGAATCAAATTGCCGTATCAACCATCCGACTTATCATAGCAGCTCTGAAGGATAGGGATATTTCTGTTCGGGAGAAAAACAAGGGTGAGGGCCTCGATGACGCAGAGATACTGGGCATGCTTCAATCCATGATCAAGCAAAGACTGGAATCGGCCAAAACGTATAATGAGGCTGGTCGCGATGATCTGGCAGAACGCGAGGAGGCCGAGATTGAAATAATCCGCTCATTCATGCCTAAGCAGCTTGATGAGGATGAAATGACAAGAGTTATCGAAGGTTTGATAGCTGAGACAGGGGCAAGTGATATCAAGGATATGGGAAAAATTATGGGTGTATTAAAAACAAAATATGCCGGTCAGGTTGATATGGCGCGCGCGGGGGCAATCGTTCGTAAAAAATTGGCTTAAAGATCAATATTTTTAACGCAGTTTTTATGAATTATTTTTGGTAAAAAAAGCGGCTATTTTCGCTCTAA
>JAOUOR010000067.1 GCA_029880245.1 Alphaproteobacteria bacterium | reverse complement strand
CGGGACGTTACTGCATGGTGAGGCTGTTTCCATAACCATCCCTATGGAAACAGCCTCACCATGCAGTAACGTCCCGTCATAACCGGCAGCAGCTTCCAGCGCGTGACCAAATGTATGACCCAGATTAAGAAGGGCGCGTTTGCCCCCTTCCCGCTCATCTGCTTCGACTATGGCAGCTTTAGCCTTACAGCTAATTTCTATGACAGTGGCCAGCGCAAAAGGATCAAGGCTAAGAACCTCATCTCCATTTTCCTCAAGCCACTCAAAAAATTCGTAATCGTTAATAAGGCCATACTTCACGACTTCCGCATATCCTGCCAGCAGTTCTCTTTTAGGTAAAGTTTCAAGAGTCAGGATATCAGCCACAACAACAATCGGCTGATAAAAACTTCCGATTAAATTCTTTCCGTGGCTGGTATTGATACCGGTCTTACCTCCTACCGAGCTATCCACTTGAGAAAGAAGCGTGGTTGGTATCTGGACATAAGGAACGCCGCGCATAACTGTGCTGGCCGCAAATCCGCTTAAATCCCCTATAACGCCGCCACCCACTGCAAAAACCAGCGAGTCGCGGTGAATATGATTGGCCAACATCCAGTTATGGACTTGCTGGAGATGCTCGTAGGACTTAGTCGATTCTCCTGCAGGCAGCGTTCTTATATCGCATGATTCAGGAGCTAATTCATTAATAGTATCTTGCAGAACTTCCGCATATTGTTTGGTGTTCACATCAGCAAGAATGAAGTTTTTTCTATTCTTTACACTCAGCGGCGAAAAATCATCTATGCGTGGAATGATATTCTTACCGATATAAATCTCGTAACTGCGATCACCAAGATTAATTGTAACTATTTTTGTATCCATTTTTCTCTTTAAGCTTTTGTTTTGTATGTTTTAATCTAAATTCAAATAAGCACATAGAGAATTCTTTATATTCTCTACTATTTCCGTGTCTTTCTGATCACTTCTAACATGAATATATGCTTGTTCATAAAAAGGTTTCCTCGCCTCAAGTAATTCCGCCAGCATCTGTTTCGGGTTTTCTGTTTTTAAAAGCGGCCTTTTATCATTTCTTGAAACGCGCTCAAACAAAGTCTCTATATCCGAATCCAACCAAATTGATATAGAAACCTCTAAAATTGTTTTACGGCTATGTTCATTGACAAAAGCACCGCCGCCCACTGACAAAACACAAGGCCCCTGCCCCATAATATCTTTAATTTTTTGTCTTTCTAATTTTCGAAAACTTTCTTCTCCATCCAGATCAAAAATATCCACGATAGGTTTACCCTGATCTTTTTCGATTTCTTTATCACTGTCGATAAATGGCAAATCCAGATCATGAGCCAGCATACGCCCGATATGGGTCTTACCGCATCCCATCATCCCAACCAAAACTATTGGCTTTTCTTGCTTATTTATAGCTTGTGCTATTTTATCCGACGAAAACATTTTGCTTTTATACTGTATTACCACCTATAGACGATAGTATATTTTTATTCACCTTTTAAAGTGTCGTTATTTTTGCTATAGCTTGTTCTTCATTACTACAGTTATTTTAAATTAGAAAACGATAAGTAGGACCTTCCAAATGCGCTTTATCATGAGAATATTTTCACTCTTGATTCTTATCATATTAACACTTGGTATTATTTATGTTTCGTTTTCCAGCCCGACCATAAAACAAGAAAAAATAAGCAAACAACTTCCCCATGATAAAATCGAAATTGATGAGCAATAATAAAATATTCAACCTAAAGAAGCCAATTCTGGTTCTTTATATCTTCTTCCTTAGTATTATCCCAGCCTATGCACAGGATAATCAAGAATCTACACCCCCAAGTAAACCTTACACTACAACAATAGAATCAAGTGGTTTATATCAACAAGGCAATCCTAGTAGCCTAGGTAATGGCCTGTATCATGGCGCTGACAGGAAATCTATTGCTCTCTTACTGCAAAGATCTACCCACAACACACCGTGGATCACGCAAAATATTTTAATAAGAAGACTTTTACTCACTCAAGCCGATACAGGAATACTAGGAGATAAAGAGACTTTATCTCCTGAAAATGATTTATTAGCAGGCCGATTAAAAGCTCTTTTATCTTTAGGAATGCAAAACCAGGCTTTTGAACTTTATACGAATATTGAGGATTCCGAAGGGCACGTTGACCTCCATTATTACGGCATATTATCTATGTTGATGAGTAATGAAAAAACTCTGGCCTGCGTCGAGATCAAGACACTCTTCCCGAAGTATAAAGAGCGAAGTGAATGGCAAGTCTTGAATACTTATTGCTCACTAAGTTTTTCTGATAGAAAGATATCTAAAAATGAAAAGAAAATCCTTGATAACTCAGTACTAAAAAAGATTTATGATAGTACGGATTTTGTGTTTCACTACACACCAGCTGATTTTGAATCCTTACCTTTAAGTGACAAAGCTTTTTTAATTGCAGAAAAAAGAATTGATCTGTCAAAAGTAACAATAAAGGATCTGGAAGATATTCCAGCTTCCCACGTTCAATCCCTTCTTTCCAATAAAGATATATCAACATCACAAAAATTAGCCCTAACCTATAGAGGTGTAAGTGCAGGTGTTATAGATCCCGAAATTTTAAGAACATTGTACAAAGATATTTCTAAATCACTGGAAGAACAAAAACGTGATGCTACTGATCTGGAAAAAATAGCTACTCTTTACACCGAAATAGACAAGTCACAGACAAAGTCCTCGATAATCAAACCTCTAAGAGAAATACTAGAGTATGCAAACAATCAAGGACATGCAGCCCTTGTTCCCTTCGTGCAGATATTGGCTGATACCTCTATAGAGAAATATGAGATCGGATATAAGGATATTGAAATGATTCTTCATGCCGCAATTATAGAGGGTATTGAATTGCCTATTAATTGGAGTAACGCCATTGCAAAAATGACTGTGGAAAATGAAGAAGAAAAAAAAATACGGGATAGACTGATTATTACAAGTTTTCTATTGTCTGACCCGACAAAAGCAAGTAAGAAAAATCGCTCAGTTATAGTTGATATCATTGAACAATCACAAAGTACTATACTTAATGATGTTAAAAATATTGACAGACAGCTAAGCAATTATGCTAATGTCGCATTATCTTATGAAAATATGATGGAGTTATCTGCTAATAAGAGTTATAAAGTACCTAGCTATGAGCTGCTAAATGCTATACAAGATGCATCAAACAACTCTATGGCTAGTGTAATTTTGTTGAGTAACAAAGCTTTAGAAGATCAAGAATCAGGTAAAACATATGCCGGAACACTTGATTTTATATATAAAGCATTGAATAAAATTGGATTAACAAAAGAAGCACGCTATATTCTATCAGAATATATTATAAGTGCGGAAGAATGATAATTAAGGAGAAAACTAATGGCTAAACCTGGACGTCCCGCAATGCCAAAACCTGACTTAAGTCCTCATGTTGATGCATTCCTTGACATGCTGACAACTGAGCGTGGCGCTGCACTAAACACAAGGCAAGCCTATTGGAGAGATCTGGCCGATGCGAGCTTGTTCATTAGAAACACAATGAACAAGGAAATTGACAATGCTGCCACTGATGACATCAAAAAATATCTGATGGATTTAAGTGAAAAAAAGAATACAAAAGGAAGCAATAACAACAAAATTGCTGTGCGCACTGTTGCAAGACGTCTATCGGCTTTGCGTCAGTTTTATCGCTACCTCGTTTCAGAAAATGTCCGCGAAGATGATCCGACATCCACCATTGAAAGCCCTAAGCAGGGTCGTACCTTGCCCAAAACATTGAGCGAAAGCGAAGTAACCGCTCTGATAAAAACAGCCGGATCAAAGGGTAATGCTGAAAGTAAACGCCTAGTGTGCTTGCTTGAAATGCTCTATGCCACAGGCTTGCGTGTTTCCGAACTTGTCGGCTTACCTATTTCTGCAATTGATCAAAAAGGGAAATTCATTATCATTGCCGGTAAAGGCGACAAAGAACGTATGGTACCTTTAAGTACGCCCGCACAAAAAGCTCTTGATGCCTATATGAATGTCCGTAAAGAACACATTGGACAAGAGGGCTCCTCAGCAAAAGAAAAATGGGTTTTTCCATCAAAAACCTCTGACAGCGGACATTTGACGCGTCAAAGATTTGCACAGCTTCTGAAAGACCTGGCCCGTGAGGCGAAAGTTGATGAAGATCGTGTTAGTCCGCATATTCTGCGCCATGCTTTTGCAACTCATTTGTTAAAAAATGGAGCAGATCTTCGCTCAGTGCAGAAAATGCTTGGTCACGCAGACATTACAACGACACAAGTTTACACACATATTTTGGGTGAAGACGCAAAGAAAACAGTCGAAGAAAAGCATCCGTTGTCAAAAAAAGCATCTGGCAAATAAAGGCTTTTCGGAAAGCAAACTATTATGAGCCAATTAGAGTTTGAACGCCCTATTTTGGAGCTTGAAGCAAAAATTAATGAACTGCGGCATGTCGAAAGCGGTAGCGAAATTAATATTGCTGAAGAAATTGGTCGAATGCAAGGTAAGGCTGACAAACTTCTTGTACAAGCCTATACAAAGCTAACGGCAGATCAAAAAGTTCAAGTGGCTCGCCATCAAAACCGCCCTCATTTTTTTGATTATGTTAAGGAACTAATAGAAGATTATACACCCTTGGCAGGTGATCGAAACTTTGCAGAAGACAATGCCCTGCAAGGCGGCCTTGGTCGTTTTAGAGGAAAATCTTGCGTTATCATGGGCCATGAAAAAGGCCATGATACAGAAAGTCGTATTAAGCATAATTTCGGTATGGCGCGCCCTGAAGGCTATCGCAAAGCCCAAAGACTTTTAAAAATGGCAGAACAATTCGGCCTTCCCGTTATTACATTGGTCGACACTGCAGGAGCCTACCCCGGCAAAGGGGCAGAAGAACGGGGTCAATCGGAAGCCATTGCTAAATCTATTGAAACCTGCCTTCGTACTAAATCACCGATTATCTCAGTTATTATCGGGGAAGGTGGCTCAGGCGGCGCAATAGCCATAGCAGTCGCTGATAAAATATTTATGCTGGAACATTCAATTTATTCTGTTATATCTCCAGAAGGATGTGCCTCCATTCTTTGGCGTAGTGCTGACTTTGCCAAGGAAGCTGCATCAGCTTTAAAACTTACAGCTCAAGATCTTCAGGAATTAAAGCTTATTGATGGAATTATTCCCGAACCAGTAGGCGGCGCTCACCGTAAAAAACATGAGACAATTGTAACGGTCGGTAACTATATTGAAGATGCGCTTGAGGGCTTATCGAATGAAAACTATGAAGATCTAGTCTCATCAAGAAGACTAAAATTTCTTCAGGCTGGCAGAGATCTATAAACTGTAAAAACTTCTACTAAGCGTAAGATCCCAAGCATTTATTCTTTTTTCCAAAGAACGCACTATTATCATCGTTAACTCGGGCCCGTTTTATCATAGTATTAAAGTTTCCGTGTCCGGCAAGATTATGACCTTCTTCAGTTGACGCAGCCTTAAAATAGAGTAACAGAAATACTCTTATAGCTGCTGTCAAAGATGTATTTTTATCTTTTCGCATATAAACAACTGTGCAAATATCATGTATAGAGCAACATTCTCTTTTGGAAATATCTCTTAGAGCACTCCACATTTCAGGCTCCAACCTAATCGAAGTGCGTCTCCTAAGTACTGTAATATTACGACTAATTAGAGTACTTACAGATCCTTCACAATTTATTGATTCACCATCATTTAAAGCAAAATTCCCTCGTTGGTTTGCCATATCTTTCCTCACACACAGTTTCCATAATGTATCCTATGACTTCTGTCAATTATTAAATAATATATAAACCAAAAAAAAATAAAATACAACCCTTGGTGTTATTTTGTTTTTTTAATTACCGTAATTTTAAGGGCATGAATAGTTTTCATTTCCTCTTCAAGAATTTTATATATCATCTTATGATTATTTATGGTTGTATTTTCTAAAAAGTCACTGGAGCAAATGCGGATAGAAAAATGGCTCTCCCCACTCCCATCATCTCCGGCATGATTTTTATGATGATGACTTTCATTGATGATCTCCAATGACTGAATATTAAGTGCCTCACGCAGTTTCTTATCCATATTTTTTTGAATTGACATAGGATATTCCTCAACTAATCTTTTGCTCGAAAACACTCAAACATGTATTATATAAAGATGCCTAGGATTATTTTAAAACACAAATCACCGGAATATGCAGATGCAAATGAAAAATTGCATTTTCAGGAATGTGATATGCCTGGTTGCACGTCATCGGGCGAACATAAAGCACCCAAACATCGTGGCCTCAATGAGTTTCATCTATTTTGTACAGACCATGTACGCGAATATAACAAAGCTTGGGATTTTTTCTCCGGCATGTCGGAAAAAGATATTGAAGACCATATCATTGACAGCGCCTATGGCAATCGTCCGACATGGAAATACAATACAGATGGAGTAAATGAAGAGACTCTTTTTCGTGAAGCGCAAAGAGCTTATGTTTTTGAAGATAAGATAAACCATCATAAAAAACCTGAAGACGAAAAATATTCTCATTATTCCGGCCCAGAGTTTGAAGCTCTAGCTATTATGGGTTTGGAACCTCCTGTAACCTTTGACGAGATTAAAGTACGGTATAAAGTTCTGGCCAAGAGATATCATCCTGATTTAAATAAAAACAATAAATCTTCGGAAGAGCTTCTCAAGAAGGTGAATATGGCTTATACAATATTGAAAATGGCATTCGAAGAGTTTAAGAACCTGCCCGAAACTGACTTAAAATAAGCGGAGTATTCAATCCTCATGAGCATCAAAGGTGGAAATGTTGATTCTTTGAACAAGGACAAAGAATCCAAACGGGGTATGTCTTTTAGCATCACACAGGTTAAGGCCAAGGAAGGAAAATATACCTCCATTCCGAATGCAAAATATGATGCGCGTGAAACCTTTGGAATTGACGTTGACATGTTAATACCGGGTTTTGAAGAGGACACAGAAAACGTTCCGGATATCGATCCGACATATAAATTCGACCGTGATACTACTATGGCCATTCTGGCCGGCTTCACCTATAACCGCCGCGTTATGGTGCAAGGCTATCACGGCACAGGCAAATCCACTCATATCGAACAAGTTGCTGCGCGCCTGAAATGGCCCTGCGTCAGAATTAACCTTGATAGTCACGTCAGCCGAATTGATTTGATAGGTAAAGATACAATCGTTATTCAGGATGGAAAGCAAATTACACGCTGGAAGGAAGGCTTGCTACCATGGGCAATCCAAAATCCTGTAGCCCTTATTTTTGATGAGTATGATGCAGGCCGACCGGATGTGATGTTTGTTATTCAGCGTGTCCTTGAATCAGAAGGAAAACTGACTTTGCTGGATCAAAATATGGTGATACGCCCTCACCCTGCTTTTCGTCTTTTTGCCACCAGCAACACTATTGGCCTTGGCGATACAACAGGCCTATATCATGGCACACAGCAAATAAATCAGGCCCAGATGGACAGATGGAATATCGTTGCCACTCTGAATTATCTGGAGCATGACGTCGAAGTCGGTATTGTTCTTGCAAAACTTGATGATCTTAATAATACCGAAGGTCAGGATATCGTCAGCAAAATGGTCTCGGTTGCTGATTTGACCCGCTCCGGATTTGTTAACGGTGATCTCTCGACGCTTATGTCACCAAGGACAGTGATAAGCTGGGCCGAGAACTATTTGATTTTTAAAAATTGTGAACATGCTTTCCAGTTAAGCTTCCTGAATAAATGCGATGAAGCGGAAAGGCCCATTATCGCTGAATATTATCAGCGTTGCTTTGGTAAAGAGCTGCCAGAAAGCGCAATTACAAATATTGTAGTTCCAGATTAGATATAAGCGGCATGATTCAAAACTATAGATCAGTATTTCCCCTACTCCTGATTTTATTCATTGCTTTGGTACCGTGGCTTACACAACAAGTGGATATACGAATACCGGGCGATGCGGCCTTCCTGTTCACAGGCGCTGGGCATATTTTTGCCGGCCATAATATGCTTGATTATTATTACGATACAAACCCTCCGATGAGTTTTCTGATTTATACACCTTCTGTATTGTTACAAGGCTTGGGTTTTGATGCCCATACCAGTATTTATCTTTTTACCTTTTTGCTTATTGCTACAAGCACAGCATTTTTTGCTTATCTTCTCTGTTTTTACAATCTGGAAGGTATACATAGAGCCGCCCTTCTTTCATCTTATCTTGCTTCAGTTACACTATTTTCGTTTAACGAGTTCACACAAAAAGACCATCTCATAGCCATCACCCTGCCTGTCTTTCTACTCGCTCAACTTTTAATTTTGCAGGAGAACAAGCCCAAAGACAGTATTTTATTTTTAGCCTTCCTTATATTAACGCCCTTTATTCTGATAAAACCGCATTACGGTTTACTTCCGGCCTTCGTAATCCTTTACCGCATATGGCAGAATAAAAACCTATTATCTCTATTTAAGGTGGATTTCATAGCGCTCACTACTGGCGTAATAGCCTATGGATTAGCAATTTTCACTTTCTTTCCGGAATATGTATCAGAAATTTTTGGTATCAGTCTGGATCTTTATTTCGGTAGCGATTCGATGGTCGGCGATACGGGCAAAAAAGCGCTTGTTATTGCGGCTATGTCTTTGTGTATCACCGCAATTGCATCATTTGGAAATGATACGACAGATCAAAAAAAGATAAATGTCTTTTTAGGGAGTATGGCAACCCTTACAGCTATTCCATTTTGGGTACAGAATAAAGGATTTAGCGTTCATCTTTTACCGACAATATCACTTTTGATTCCGGCCATATTTTGCGTGGCAACAGAGTCACTTCCGGTTAAAACATTCTCAGCCTTGAAAAAACCTCATATCACGGCCTTAAGCATTATCGCTGTCTTTTATCTGGCCTTTATCCTTGGGCCGGAAACATCAAAACGAATGGAATTCGAGGATTCTTCGCTTGCACGATTGGTTAAGGAAAAAGCCGGAGATAAACCATTCCTCTTCCAAAGTGAATCTACCAATATTTTTTACTCACAAAGCCTCTATATAGATAATGATGTTGGCTCTCGCTTTCCTTCATTATGGTTTTTGGCAAGACTACATACCATTAAAAACGAAGAAAAACGCAAAGATATGACTAATATGTTTGCAAGATATTTTGCGCAAGATCTGGAACGATTACAGCCCAAAATCATAGGACTTGTGCAACCCTCTAAAGGCAAAACCAATGCTGTCTTTTATTATTTTCAAGGAAACCCCGAATTTGATACAGCATGGCGCAAATACAGAAAAACCGAAGAATATAAGTTAAGCCCGCTTGAATTCTCGGACTTTCTACTCAGGAAAAATGCCAAAGATGTTGTTTTTGATATCTATGAGCACATTGATTGAAAAAAGATATTAGTCTTGAGATGGCTTTGGCTGCCACCCCCTCTCAAATTTCTCGAAGCCACCAATATCATCAATAGTACAGTTTTTTCCCGTCTCACGATCACATTTTTTTAATAAATTCGGAAGCTTTAAATCACTTTCTTCAAGAATATCTTGGGCCTCTTTACCTATACCACCTGCTATATTGGCAGAAGATCTTGTGAAAGCCCGCCCCAACAAAGTGGGCCAAGATTCGTCACGTGGGTTATCAAACATTACCTTATAAGTTGCACTACAGGACGCATATCCGGCAACAAAAAGCCCACCAGCTATAGCTATTGCTGAAAAAAATTTACTTAAAGGTGACATAATTTTATCCTATTCACTTTTTCCACTGGACCTTATACCAATACCGGAACTAAGTCAAATTCTGTGAACTCTTTTCTGGCTTTTTTATTCCATTAATCTAAGATAAACCGCATGAACAAAGAGCCTTCACAAAATACCGAGCGATTTAAATTTGCCACGCAAAGTACATTGCGGGCACTTTCGCGGCAAAAAGACCTTGAGGTTACTTTCACCAACCTTGAAATGCCAACCGGTGAAATAAAAGACCTGAAACACCCGCGCATTCCGGAGCCAGATCAGGTAATGAGTCCTCAGAGCCGAGCCTTGGTACGGGGATGTTCGGATATTTACGCTCTTAAAATTGCCCATCACGATCCAAAAATTCATGATCAAAACAGCCAAAGCAATCTATCAGCTCAAGCCGCTTTAGATGCACTTGAGCAAGCGCGCTGTGATGCAATAGGTATGATCCGCTATGACGGGATTTCACAAAATATGGACGCCGTCATGGCTGCACGAAGCAAACGTAAAGGCTATGCCGATATACAAAAACGCGAAGATATCGCTCTAGCCGATGCCTTGCACATCATCGCCAGAGCAGAGCTTAGTGGCCACGCCCCTATTCCGGAGACAGAAAAACTGGTTTCCCTCTGGAAGCCCTGGTTTGAAAAACATTTGGGAAAAAATGGCCTTTCAGAATTAAAAGACAGCCTGCACGATCAAACAAAATTCGCTGCACTTTCCAAAAAAATTTTAAAAGGCCTTGATCTGAAAATCAGTGACGAAGATGGCGAGGCACGCTCGGAAGAAATGGAGCGCGGCAAGGATCAAAACCCCGAATCATCCAATGAACAGCAGGAACAGCAGCAAAACAGCACTTCCGAACAAGAAGGTAGTGAAAGCAATCAGGACCAATCGAAAAGTGACGAATCCTTTGATATGGGGATAGAAGATTTACTGAATGAGACACAGACAGATGATGATTTGACGCAGGATACTGAAATAAAGTCGGTGCCCGGCAGAACCAAGAACTTTACCGATATCCATTCCGGTCTTTATAAGGTCTACACCACGAAATTTGATGAAGAGGTCAGAGCCTCTGATCTTGCCGACCCACATGAGCTTGAGCGTCTGAGGCAAATGCTGGATCGTCAAATCACAGGCCATCAGGCTCTTGTCACGAAATTGGCTAATCGCCTGCAACGAAAACTTATGGCTCACCAGCGGCGCTCATGGAAATTCGATCTGGAGGAAGGTATCATTGATGCCTCACGTCTGGCACGCATCATAGCCAATCCGGATGTACGCCTGACTTTTAAACAGGAACGCGAAATCCCCTTTAAAGACACGGTTGTTTCTATCCTTATTGATAATTCCGGCTCTATGCGTGGACGCCCTATCGCGATTGCTGCTGTTACCACGGATATTATTGCCCAGACACTGGAACGCTGCGGGCTTAAGACAGAAATACTGGGTTTTACTACGCGCACTTGGAAAGGTGGAAAATCACAGGACCTATGGGTGGAAAACGGACGCCCTGAATCCCCTGGCCGGCTAAATGATTTGCGCCATATAATTTACAAAAGCGCTAACGAGCCTGTCCGCCGCTCCCGCAGAAATCTAGGGCTTATGCTCAAAGAAGGGCTGTTGAAGGAAAATATTGACGGGGAGGCTCTGGTATGGGCGTATAACCGCCTTGCCCAAAGGCCGGAGGATCGTAAAATTCTGCTGGTTATTTCCGATGGCGCTCCTGTAGATGATTCAACACAGTCCTTTAACAGAGGCAATATTCTGGATGATGACCTCAGGAATGTTATTCACTGGATCGAAACCAAATCC
>JAOUOR010000114.1 GCA_029880245.1 Alphaproteobacteria bacterium | reverse complement strand
CTATCTCTACTCGATCCATGAGATCAATGACAAAATGATTTACCGATTCAGCCAGATTTCAGAAGACAAGAGAAAGCAAGTCTTTGACGCCACGATAGGTGCCCTAGAAGCAGCACGTCCATTGCCTAATATTGAAGACGTGGCACCGGATGGTGCGATTCCAGAATCCATCAGAATCAGACTAAATCGACTATATAAGGGGCTAGCTACCCTCGACTATCGGAAGCGTATCAAAGGGTTTGAGTCCATCTTTCTCCAATTGGAGCTAATGACTCGTGTGTTGGTATCTGAACTTAAACAAACAAGGCGAGCTCAATTCAAGGCTAGAATGAAAGCGGCGGCACGAACAACATAAGAATCACAACTGGGGAACAACAATGTTAAATCTCGTTGATGATATTACAGAGCAACGGGAACTCACTAAAGCACCCGCAGGAGTGGTCTCTCTCGTATCTACTCCCGGGAATCCCTTCATGCAAAGCAGCCGCATGGTCTCGGACCCAAACGAGGTGACATCAACTTGGGTTGAAGCTGGAGAGAATTCTTCAGGGCACAACTTTATCCGTGAAGTTGTTGGCGATCAGTTAAGGTCCGTACAGAATGATTTAGAAAGAGCCCCTAACAGCCCGTACCTATTGAATAACCTGGGCCTCATATATCTCAACGCCGGGCTAGTAGAGGAGGCCACCAAAACCTTTGAGAACGCACTCAGAATAAAGCAGGATTTAACAGTAGCCAGACTCAATTTAGCCAAAGCACAGTTGATACGGGGAGATCTGGATCGCGCGGTATCGATTTACTGCGATCTACTAAAAGAGCACCCTCAACGACCCGTTATTCATGAAAACCTTGGAAGTGTGTACCTTCGCCTGGCCATTGTTCGGGGAGATAAGGCTTATCTGGATCAAGCCGCCTTTCATTTAAAGGAAGCGGGGCGAGCCAGCTATTCCTCCCTGAACAATCTAGGCATCGTGTATATGATCAAAGGGGACCTACGAGCAGCATTGGGAAGCTTTAAGAAAGCGCTCGCCTTGGAACCCAGATCGGCAAAAGCACATTTTAATGTTGCAACCTGTTATGCGCAGGAAAAGCAATACGATAAGGCCGTTCGTCATTTTGCGTCGAGCTTATCGTTAGATGCTCACAATTTAGATGCATTGAAAGGCTTGGCACGGGTCTATCTACTCACCAAACAATATTCCGAGGCGGGAGTATTACTAAGTCCGCGAGAGGAGACCTTTGCCAATGACTCACAGCTTCTAGAAATGCTGAGTGAGACGTACTTTTATTCAAAGAGTTACCCGTCATGCTTAAAGACTCTATCTCGCGCCCTTAAGATCTATGAGCAATCAAAGGCCGCGCCCGCAGAGAAATCTCGAGTTTACAACAACCTTGGTTGTGCAAGTGCTGCTCTTGGGGAAAAGCAACAGGCGGAGGTTTTCTTTAGGAAAGCCCTCAAGGAATCGTCTGATGTTATTGGGGATGCCCATACAAACCTTGTTGACCTTCTAGTGGAACAGCGAAGATATGAAGACGCTTTTCTGCTCCTCAGGAATATCGAGAGTGAACACCCAGACGTATTCACGCGTCCAGCCTGGCAACTACGGTTTAGTCTATTAGCCGCTCATCACTATCTTTACAAAAATGACTACGAGGCGGCTTCTTACTATCTCTTGGAGGCTCAAAAGGCTGACCAAGAAAATATAGCTTCATATGTTGGCATAAGTTATCTCCTTACCGAGCTGCAGGCTGACTATAGTGGCTCACTTAAGTGGCTGAGAGTAGCCCTTCAGAAAGCACCCGACAACTTGTTGCTCCTAAATAATCTCGCGTACACCTACCTGATGAAGGGAGATATAGAGAAGGGGCGGTCCGTCTTGGATAGCATTGCAAACAGAAACTTATTGGAGAATCCACATCTATTCGCCACACGTGGGCTTCTCTTAATTAAGGAAGGTGCCATTGAGGAAGGCGCTCACCTATACAACCAAGCTATCGATCTAGCACCAGATAAGGAAACGACGGCACAAATCCGTCAGAAGAAAAATCTAGAACTTGCTCGATACTGGCTGAACCAAGGGAAACCGGAAAAAGCTAAAAGGCTTCTACAGGACATACTTGAGATAGAAAGCCACTTGGATATTTATAAGAAACAGGCATCTACTCTCTTGCAGGCCTGCTGATGGTATGACAATCACCGTCGCCGCACATCCAGTTCCTAATTTATTATTATCTCCGATGTTGCGAATTCCCTTTACGGCTGAGCCTACAATGTAGGCCATGTGCGGGCTGATTCGAATCGCTGGCAAACGAAGCCGGGAGCGCAAACATCTGGCGCGGGGAAGATCTGATAGCCGATAGCTGATGTAGAGACGAGAAGGCTTGAGGCAAAACTCAGCTGGCGAGTTTATGAAAGGAAATGCCGGTCATATCGAGGTCTTTGCCGGCCCGAAACAGTTTTTCAATGGCATCGCTGATCTTGAGTGCTGTGACGCCGGGAACACTTCTCGCTCCGCAACGTCCACAGAGCATCGCGCTGACATTCTCAACGTCGGCATAAAACCCACCACGCTCGAAATGCAAAGTCGTCCGCCCACGGCGCATAGTCACGCCGCACTCTGGGCAGCACTTCCTGGCTGTCGCTTTCGTTCTTATCGTACGTGACCTTTTATCAACCGGTTGTTTCTTATTATCCATGACAACGCAGGATATCCAATCAGCCGCAAGCGGTCAAACGCCGACACATCGGCGGGCAATTATTCCTCATAACATAGCTGGTTCGTATGATCGCCGGTTTTCTTTCAAGAGTGAGCGGCGTAACTGATTGTCCATGGCACATGCAGGAAAGAATCAAACCGTCGCAGGCTATCTTGCACGCTGCTGAAGGAAAGATCGGCGCGCATCCCCGAAGGCTGCCGCTCCTGCCACTCAACAAACCACAATCTCCTTTGAGAACCTACCTTCCCATTCTAAACTACGTCACGCAACACCTCTGGCCTCTCGCTATGACGGAACAACGTTTCGAACAACTCATCCGTGAGCTGGAAGGATACGCCAAAGCCCATCCGGCTCAGTACAAGCTAAAAGTCGCCCTCCTTGCTTTCACAGGTTACGCCTATCTGCTCGCCGTGCTGGGCACCGTCATCGCCCTGACCATCGGTTGTTTTTTCTTGATCACAGAAGGTACGAGTGGTCGTGCCCTTCTGCTCAAGGCCGGCCTTGGTCTGATTATCCTTGCCACTGTGATCATTCGTGCGCTCTGGGTACGACTGGAACCACCCACGGGCATTGAAGTCCAAC
>JAOUOR010000113.1 GCA_029880245.1 Alphaproteobacteria bacterium | reverse complement strand
AATTGTAATAGATGCCCCACCGCCACGGTTATAGGCATCCATAGCCAGTATAGCTTTCATTAAATCATTATTCATTGTTCAGTCTCCCTTCTTGAAAATCCAAATATTTGAGTGGCTGGGCCTTACTAATTGGTGGGCTCTCGATAAAATATGTATCTTTAGGTTTTGAAAGCCATGTAAGTAATTTATGAAGCTTAAATTCAACCGGATCATCGGTTATTTCTATTCTAATGTCTCTGATCCGTACACCCGCCCCATATATATCTTCTAGTCTATCGGTTTTAACAGTTCCTAATTCTCCATGTGTACCATTATAGATATCGTAAACGGCAACCACAGTTTTAGGATCATTTATATCTTTTAAATGGGCCATAAGCGGATAGTTTTTTACCGGAAGACTTTGCGTCTTTCCTGCTGGTAAATTCGCATAAAAAGCCAGTTTTTCTTTATCCGTTATGCCCCCTAGCCCCGATGGAAAAGTCCAGTATAAAACCTGAAGAAGCCACGATCTCCCATTCCGCCCCCTTTTCAAAGCAAATAATTTTCCCCTTTCTCCCAAATCAACCATAACAGCCTCACCTCTGTAGCTGTCTTTATATCCTGTTGATTTTCCTACCTTCACAGGCTTCATTGCAATTTCCAAAACAGACGAACCTGTTTCAATACCTTCTGGTGTTTCAACTTCAACTATTATCCGATACCGAAAAACATATGAATTGCCATAGCTATCAGCAAAAACAACGACAGATATCAAAATTAAAAAACTTAAAAGGATGTATAATTTTTTCACGCTGCTATCCTTTTGAGTTTCTCGTTATCATTTGCCGCAAACTGAACAAAGGCCTTGGAGATGTCTGTGGCATAGGTTTCTATAACGCTACTGGCACCCGCATCCGTGATCGCCCTACCCAGATTATTCGCATCATCATAAAACGCCCGTATCCCAGTATCACCAAATACGCTTTGCGAAATAACCGTCCCGTCTGCGGCAACTTCATGCTCTATGGCTGAATAGGCGATAATACCACGTAAAATCCCGTCATACCCTGAGGCTGTTTGCAATTCACCAGCCAAACTCGGATGAATCATACCTACATTTCCAGCAAACCCGCTATCATAAAGAATAGGCCAGAAATACTGAGCAGCCTTTTGCCAATCTGTATTACTCGTCTGGTCCGGTTCATTCGCAAACATGCGGATCACAAGAGAAGCCTGCGAATGTAAGGCTATACCTTCCAAAAAATCATCCACCGTTAACCCTGACGTGGAAAAAGCAGCGCCACTTACCCCTGCAAGCCACGTGGAAACACCTGTATATATCGCCTGATAAAAGGGCTGATCCTGTGCCAGATCATAAAACACACCATCCTCTCCCAGATAAAATTCAGGCTCACTGCTGGCCGTATTACCCGGCAAACTTCGAGCTGGCAAAACAAGGTCAAGAATTTCGCTTTGTACGTGATAGCCTTTGATGCCGTTTAAATCTACATTCCACGTATTACCGCCAAAAATCATATCATCAACGCCAATACTCAACCTATAGGCCAGATCGGTAAAGCTGGCATGGGTTATCGTCACATTCGGATTATTCACTAAATTATTATATTCAGCTTCATTCAGATCATCCTGATGCTCGAAGCCAAAGGAATCCGTCCAGACCACAAAGCGTTCTGTCGCACGCTCATAGGAATTTTGCGCGGCCAGTTCATAAGTCATAGAGTCAAAAACAACGGCATCCTGATCATAAAGTGCGCCGATAAAACCCGAAAGACCACCGCCCAGAGAATGTCCAGTCAAGGAGACTTTAACGCTATCATCATTCGGTGCTTTCACTATACCATATAGCTCGTCAACAACCTCATTATAAAAATCAATCGCCAGATCAGCTTGTGCTAGCGTCGTAAAGCCACCCCCCATAAGCCAGCCATGCGTGATATCTTTTGCCGGAAAAGTATCATCTTGCGGGTAATCCGTCCCCCTATAAGCAATCAGATACTCCCCGTCTCCCGCGCCATCACCATTTGTATCCAGTTGATAGGTCAGGGCATAAAAACCAACACCAATATCTTTACGTGATCCGTTTTCCAATAGCCTCCCAGAATCTAAAGCAACTTCTTGCCCATTTTCATCAAGCACAGTAACAATTTGAGCTGTTCCGATTTTGGCTTTAAACACATCCGAATTATCAATGGGATTACCATTTACATCTTTTTGCCGTAAATCGATTCCAGCTTCATAGCCACGATAGTAGCTGTCCATTGCCAAAATGGCCTTGAATAAATCTTCATTCATTTTTCACGTTCCCTTCTTTGAAATCTAGTTCTATCAAACATTCCAGACCTATAACCGAACCGCTTAATAAAAGGCTCTATCCTATTGGTTATCGGTTCATCTGTAATTTCTACAGTTATGCTCTTAACTTTGTATCCTTCTTCTAAAACATCACCAATCTGACCGTAATTAAATGCTTTCAGAGATGTTGGGTCCTCTAAATTCGAAAAATACACAAAAGAAATTGGGGTTTTTAGCCACTCAGCTTTATCTCCAATTTTCAACTTTTTGTAATATTCAATACCTTCTTTAGTGGATGCACCCTTTGTAGGAAATGCCTGATACAAACCATTTTGCCAAGATTGTTGTGGAAGCAAGTAAAACACCTTCCCGCGCTCACCCAAATCCACGACCACAGCTTCCCCACGAATGCTTGCTGGATTTCCAACATCGGGAAATTGCACCAAAGGCACGCGATTGCTGATCTGCCGTACGGCATAGCCGCTCTTAATCCCTTCCGGTGTCTCAATCTCCACCGTCACTTTGTAATTGATGGTCATGCTGGGCGTCATAAAATCACATGATGCCAGCGAAAAGACACAGACCATAATCGTCAATCTTTGCGTGAAAGATTTCATCGCAAAAGCTCCTCTATTTCTCGGAGACCCCCACACTGGTCTGAATACAGTAGCCATAACACAACCATAAGAACGAAACAAGGGGAGCCATGAAACATTTTACAAATCTTCCATAAGATGATTCCTAATTCCCAAGCACAGCTTCAATTTTCCGGACATAGTTCTGTGTTTCCAGATATGGAGGAATACTATTGTATTTATTGACCACTTCTGGCCCAGCATTATACGCAGCCAATGCAAGTTGGTAATCCCCGCCAAATTCATTAAGAAGCCTTTTTAGATATTTCACTCCACCATCAATATTTTGTTTGGGGTCATAAGCATCACTAACGCCTAAATCTTTTGCCGTACCGGGCATAAGCTGCATTAACCCCATAGCCCCTTTATGAGATGTAGCAAAAGGGTTAAAG
>JAOUOR010000112.1 GCA_029880245.1 Alphaproteobacteria bacterium | reverse complement strand
AGAGTCGCTGTTTTGATAGGTGGCAAAAGCAAAGCTTATGACATGCCCGAAAGCATTACCAAACAGCTTATAAAGCAACTGCAGAACCTTGATGCATCACTTATGGTGACATGCTCCCGCAGAACAGGACAAGCCAATACAAAGCTTATAAATCAGAGCCTTCAATCACCAAATAACTTTATCTGGGACGGAGCAGGCCAAAACCCCTATCACGCTATACTGGCCTATGCCGATTATATTCTTGTGACCGCCGACAGTACCTCTATGATCTCTGAGAGTTGCTCGACAGGAAAACCTGTTTACATGATTGACCTGCCAGGCGGATCAAAGCGCATCAGCCGATTTCATAACGCTTTGCTTGATCATGGCTGCATTAGAAAGTTTGAAGGATCACTGGAAAATTTCAGTTATGAGCCACTTAATGATGCAAAAAAAGTAGCAGAAGAGATCAAAAAACGCTATAGCCTCTTTACTTAGAGCAACTTATGACTACACTGATTTCCTGAAAATCGAAGAAATAACAGCAGTTAATCATGTCGAATACACAGCATAGCAAAGTCCTTATTATCGGCTCTGGCCCTGCCGGATACACTGCCGCGATTTATGCAGCGCGCGCCAATCTGGAACCTGTTTTAGTCACCGGAACAGAGGCAGGCGGCCAGCTTATGATAACGACCGAAGTTGAAAACTACCCCGGCTTCGCTGATGTTATTCAAGGTCCATGGCTAATGGAACAAATGAGACAACAAGCAAAGAATGTTGGCACCAATATCATTTCCGATTATATTACAGATGTTGATTTCACTAAGCGACCATTCACCGCTACTGGTGATTCCGGTACAATTTATACAGGTGATACAATCATCATTGCCACAGGTGCAAAAGCACGCTGGCTAGGATTACCTTCGGAAAAAACATTTCAAGGCAAGGGGGTTTCTGCCTGCGCCACATGTGATGGATTTTTCTTCCGTGATAAAGACGTTGCTATTGTTGGCGGCGGAAATACAGCCGTTGAGGAAGCGCTTTTTCTGACAAATTTTTGTAAGTCTGTAACTCTAATTCACAGACGCGATTCACTGCGCGCTGAAAAAATCCTGCAGGATCGTCTCTTTGCCAATGAAAAAGTCTCATTCCTCTGGGATCATACCGTAGAGGAAATTCTGGGCGATGATACGGGCATGACGGGCATGAGGGTCAAAAACACAAAAACCGGAGAAGAGACAGATATCAAAAAAGATGGGGTTTTTATTGCTATCGGGCATGATCCTGCGACAGAGCTTTTCAAAGGTAAGCTTAAAATAGATGAGCAAAACTATATCGTAACAGCGCCCGATTCAACGGCAACCTCAATTCCAGGGGTTTATGCCGCAGGAGATGTTACTGACCACACATACCGCCAAGCCGTTACCGCCGCAGGGATGGGTTGCATGGCGGCTTTGGAAGCAGATCGCTTTCTAGCTATGCAAAACACAGAGCAGGTAGAAGCAGCTCAATAATTTATGCTGCTTTGGCTTCTCCTGTTAGCTTAGCACAAGCTCTCTGGATACGGGCGCAAGCTTCTTTCAGTGAATCAGTGTCTGTCGCATAGGAAATCCGAAAATACGGTGAAAGCCCGAAAGCCTCTCCTTGAACACAGGCCACACCCTCACTTTCCAGTAAATACGTCACAAAATCACCATCTGTCTCGATTACCTTACCATCCGGTGTTGTCTTACCGATAATGCCCGCACAGGATGGGTAAACATAAAACGCCCCTTCAGGCTTCAGACATTCCAGCCCCTCAGCCTTGTTCAATAGATCAACGACCATGTCACGGCGCTGTTTAAATATTTCATTACGCTCTTGAAGGAAAGATTGATCGCCCTCCAGTGCCGCTTGAGCTGCTGCCTGCGATACAGAGCATGGATTTGAAGTACTTTGGCTCTGCATCTTGGCCATAGCTTTAATTAAATCCGTAGGACCAGCCGCATAACCAATCCGCCAGCCTGTCATCGCATATGATTTCGACACACCGTTACACGTCAACGTCCTATCATAAAGTGCAGGCTCCACTTGCGCAGGTGTACAGAACTTAAAACCGTCATAAACCAGATGCTCATACATATCATCGGTCATAATATAGACATGAGGATATCTCACCAAGACATCAGTCAAAGCCTTCATTTCATCCCAGCTATACGCCGCGCCGGTCGGATTAGACGGAGAATTCAGGATCACCCATTTTGTCTTGGGCGTAATAGCAGCTTCAAGATCAGATGCTGCCAATTTAAAGTTATTCTCTTTTTTACATTCAACAGGCACAGGAGTCCCTTCGGCCAATAAAACCATATCCGGATAAGAAACCCAGTAAGGCGCAGGAATAATCACCTCATCCCCTGAATTAACAGACGCCATCAAAGCATTGTATAAATTTTGTTTTCCACCCGTTCCAACAGATATCTGCTCGCGTGTATAATCCAGATTATTATCGCGCTTGAACTTGGCAATAATGGCATCTTTAAGCTCAGGTGTACCATCCACAGCCGTATATTTCGTCTTTCCGGCATGAATAGCCTCACATGCCGCCTCCTTAATGAAATCAGGCGTATCGAAATCAGGCTCCCCTGCCCCCAGCCCAATCACATCACGACCAGCTGCCTTCAATTCACGCGCCTTATTTGTAACAGCAATGGTAGGGGATGGCTTGATCCGGTTCAAACGATCTGCGACTATGGACATTATAACCTCTTATTATAAATAGAAACTTTTGAAACACAGGCGCAAGATCATCTCACCTGCGCCCTTAACATACAAACTAAAAACCAAACTCACTTTGACGCAAATAAGATTCTAATTGCTTCGCCATTCAAGCTCTTCACAGGCTTAAAATCAAGCCCTTCTTTTATGCACCAATCCTTAAACGGCGACAAAACCGGATGTTTCAGTGCTTCCAATACATAATTTTGAAGCCTTGGAATATGAACAAGATACTCATCACGTCCCTGCTCGGCGGCCAGCATAATAAATAACCCTAAAACACGACAATGGAACTGTGTCCCCATAACCCTGTACCAGTTCAGAAAGTTTTCTTTTTCATTATCATTCATACCCCCACAGAAATCCGCCAAAATATCCTGTTGTAAGTCTTGCGGGACACTAATCCTTGCATCCTCTAACAAATTAACCAGATCATAGGATAAAGGCCCTAAAAACGCGTCCTGATAATCAATAAGAGCGCACTTCCGATACCCTTCAGCATTTTCTTGCAAAATCATGTTTTCCAGATGAAAATCTCCGTGAACAAAACCTTGCGGACACGGTGGCAGGGCACTTTCAATATCATCCCAAATTTTAAAGAATTC
>JAOUOR010000014.1 GCA_029880245.1 Alphaproteobacteria bacterium | reverse complement strand
CGTTATCCTTATCATAAATACATGCGCCCATTTTATAAAGTGAAGACACCTCCGCCAAGGATCTCTGAGAGCGTTTAAGAATTGATTTTAAGCGCAGTACAAGCTCTCTGGGCTCAAATGGTTTGGCCAGATAATCATCAGCCCCTGTCTCAAGACCCGCAATACGATCTTCCGCCTCACTTAAGGCCGTTAGCAAGAGAACAGGCATCACAATACCTTCTTCTCTAAGGCTCTGGGTAAACTCCAAACCATTTTGGCCCGGCATCATGACATCTATAATCAGAGCATCAAATTCAAAAACCTCAAGCTTTTTCCTTGCATCCTCTGCACATGACGCTGTCAGCGCAATAAAATCCTGTTCATGCAGATATCTTGAAACAAGTTCACTAATCCTGACATCATCATCTACGACAAGAATATGATCTTTTGTTCTGCTGCTTTGGCCCTGCATATTACTATCCGCCTACACCTATATAATTCCTATTTACAAAACCTTTATTCCTATATAGCTTTTTGTTCAAAGATAATAAAGCGAAAGGCCAATAAAAGTGAGCGAAATTCCCTTTGATCAAAGAGATGGTTTTATCTGGATTGATGGCGAGATGAAAAAATGGAAAGAAAGTAAAGTCCATGTATTAAGCCATGGCCTGCATTATGCTAGTGCCGTCTTTGAGGGCGAGCGCATGTATAATGGCAAAATCTTCAAAAGCCGTGAACATTCAGAGCGCTTGCATAAATCCGCAGAAATCTTGGGTATGAAAGTGCCTTACAGCGTTGATGAGATAGAAAAAATTAAATATGAAGTTTGTAAAGCCAATGATTTGCAGGACTGCTACGTCCGTGTTCTGGCGTGGCGTGGCGGCGAGCAAATGGGTGTAGCCGCACGCAAAACCAAAACTCATATGGCTGTTGCGGCCTGGTCTTGGGGGCGCTATTTTGATGAAGAAAAATACAAAAACGGCATTACATTAAGAACTTCCCCGTGGCATAGGCCGGCACCGGACACAGCGCCGACACAAAGCAAAGCCAGCGGCCTATATATGATCTGTACCATGTCAAAACATGCCGCAGAAGATGATGGCTATGATGATGCTCTTATGCTCGATTATCAAGGCAACATCGCAGAAGGAACCGGAGCTAATTTCTTTGCCGTCAAAAACGGTACTTTAATTACGCCGCCGCCCGATTGCTTCCTAAACGGCATTACACGTCAAACGGTGATCCAGATCGCTAAAGATGCAGGTATCCCCTTTGAAGAGCGTAAGATAAAGCCGGAGGAACTTGCCAGTATTGACGAGGTTTTTTTAACAGGAACTGCCGCTGAAATAACAGCCGTCGGTCAGATCGACGGCCATAAATTCACAGTTGGAGAGATAACTAACAAAATTCGAACATCATATGAAAAGATGGTGCGTAGTTAACCTGTAATAGCCCCAGCCCTTTTTTGTTCACCTTCTATCCGTCACTCAAGCCGCTTTCTTCTTGCCACGATAAAAGCGTTTTTTACCGCCAGACCTGTTCCGGTTCTGATTATTCCGCGCAGGGCGGGCATGAGAACCTTTGTCATTGGCTGCTTGCGGATTTAACAAGCGTTCAATCGCATGCCATTTCCGTCCGTCCTGATTGGAAACAAAGCTTACGGCGGAGCCTTCCGCCCCTGCTCTGGCTGTCCTGCCCATGCGGTGAATAAAGTCTTCCGCCACTTGCGGCAGGTCGTAATTAATCACATGCTCGATATGTGGCACATCAAGGCCGCGCGCAGCAATATCCGTAGCAATTAAAACGCGGAAATTCATTTTTCTGAAATTCTGCATAACCTTATCACGTTTATTTTGGCGCAAGTCCCCATGCAGGGCTTCGGAGGTAAATCCGTCCCGGCGCAGGTTTTTAGCCATCTTATCCGCATTATATTTGGTTTTTACAAACACAATGACCGAGCCATTGCGCTCATAAAGCTGCGACATGAGTTCATTGTATTTTTTATCCTGTTCTATCCGGATCACATCCTGCTTGATATTCGTCGCAACCACATTGGTTTCGCCAACTGCAATACGCTTTGGATTATTTAGATATTTCTCTGACAGCTTCAGGATGTTATTCGGCAAGGTGGCCGAAAACATTAACGTCTGACGTTTATCCGGCATATATTTGAAAATCCGCTCAAGCTGAACGGAAAAGCCCATATCCAGCATCCGGTCGGTTTCATCCAGCACCAGAAAATGCGTATCGTGCAGCATCATCGAACCACGTTCCAGATGATCATTGATCCGCCCCGGCGTCCCGACAATCAAGCGTGGTCTTGCGCGAAGCTGCCTCAGTTGCTTGCCCATCGGCTCCCCGCCAATGATAAAGGCGGTCTTGATCGGGCTTTTGGGACCGAGAAGCTGATGCATAATGTCCATAATCTGCTTTCCCAACTCCCGCGTCGGCGTCAACACAAGAGCAGAACCACGCGGATTGCTAAGAAGCTTTTCCACCAAAGGAATGGCAAACGCCGCCGTTTTACCCGTCCCCGTCTGAGCCGTCCCCATGATGTCATGCCCGCCCAGAGCAAACGGGATCGCCTGCGCCTGAATGGGGGTCGGAGTTGTGTATTTCATGTGCTCCAAGGATTTAGACAGCGCATGGTTTAGGCCGAAGCCTTCAAAATTTTTCATATATTTTCTTTCTTTATTGTGAGTGGCTTACGCCGCATCCTTCAGATTAGCTGCGCTATCTTTGCCCTTTTTTGGGTCGCGCTGAAGGTCGTAACTTACTTTCTGACCTTCTTTCAGTGTACGCCAGCCAGCCTTTTCAACCGCGCTAATGTGTACGAACACATCGCTGCTACCATTATCGGGTTGAATGAAGCCAAAGCCCTTATTATCGTTAAACCACTTTACGGTTCCTGTTTGTTGGTCTTGCATGTTTTTAATCCTTTCACTGCAAAATTTTAGGCGCATAGCAGCACAATTGCCACTTAGCACACATTGTCTCGTTTGATATTTGAAAGACTGTTCGATAAAACTGAACTTTACGAGGAAAGGTGAATTAGAGTTTTTTCTCTAGTGTCTCACGGTCTTGTTACAATCAAGGCACCTGCAAAAAGCTCTATTGCTTATAAAGAGCATCATCGTCAAACGACTGGCGATGTATGACAGGTTGCGGGGCTAAGGTCAAGAAAATAAGATTTACCCTTTGTATTTTGCTCATACACAAAACAATTTCAATCCATATCAAAGCTCTTTTCAATTTCTAAAATTTCCAATCCTCACTCAGTCCTTAAAATTTGAAATAGCCCACCAGGTAGCTGTGGGTAATACTTTTATCAAGGCTTTCAACAGCCGGTTCAGACAAGACTGTTAGAATACAGCTTGGTTTTTCAGCATGAATAATGAATAATGCTAAATCCAAAATTAAGACGTGGCGAAATGAGGAGAAACTGTATCAGGATTAAAAGACAACACATCCTAATTCACGGGATAACAGCCATGTTCTTGGTCGGTTTTATGTTTTATGCGAGAACACCTCACGCTGCCGCTCAAGGCGTACTGGTAACTATCAATGCAGACCGCCAGACAGCTTCTATGCCATACACATTTCGGGCAGGAGCATTTACATTTGGCCTTTTCCTTCCATCATACGTCCAGCAGAGTTTCTTTGATGAATTAAAACCTGGAGCCATAGAAATAGATCTCAAAGAAATTCTCCAAAATTCCGAGACTCCAGATGATATTGCCTCAAGAATAGCTTGGACAGATGATCTCGTAAAAGAGATTCATAAAAAAGGGGGAAAGGTTGTAATTGCTATTGCGGCTATGCCTCTGTGGCTGTCCTCTAGTAATGATTTGAGCCCGGTACCCGGAGATGTTGCCGCCAAGGCAACATATTCACCGCCAAAGGACTACACCGCGTGGGCAAAACTCGTTGAGCGTATTGTCTATCACTACAATCGTGAACTCGGTATTCCGGCCATGTACAAAATCTGGTGGGAGCCTGATGGTGGTTACTGGCAAGGGACAGAAGAGGAATACTTCAAGCTGTATCGTTACTCCGTTCTCGGCGCACTCCGAGCTGATTCCAAGGCAAAGATCGGAGGACCAGGTGTGAGTGCTTTTCTCAATACGAAGTCGCCAAGCGGGTGGCCTCCCTTGCTTCAGAAATTTATTAACTATTGCGCCAAAGAACCACTCCCCGAGTTGGGTCTTACTCGTCTACCCATAGACTTCATAGTATGGCATCAGTTCACAGCAGACCCTCTCTATTCTTGGGATGCCGCGAGTTATCTGGCTCGCCGCTGGTTGAGCGATGCTGGTTATGATCCTAATACCGATCTCCTAATAGGTGAGTGGTCCAGTTGGCAGAGCTGGCCTGAAGTCTTAAGCCAAGAAAGAGATACTCATTTACTTGCAGCATACGTCGTATCCACGCTACTAGCTATGGATCGTGCCGGCATTAAATACCACAGCTTTACATCACTAATAGAACAGCGTCAGGAAGAGGCCCCAGAATTCATTGGTGATTTCGGGTTATATACGAAGAGTTTTATTAAGAAACCCGCATTCCATGCTTTTTCCATTCTTGATCAAGTTGGTTCTAAACGCCTGGATGTGACATCCAGCGAACCACTCATCAGCGTGTTAGGCGGAGCTGACCCTGGTCGCGTCACGGCAGTTCTATCCTCATATATACCCACACGATCCGCAATCCTAAAAGGAGCACTCGCCAAAGCTATGACGAAGGGTTACACTCTTCCTCAACTTACGTCGGCTTTTCACGATAGCAAAATGTTTGAACAGGTCATACTTGGTCAAAGATCGCCTCATAAACTTGGCTTATCCTCATCTATGGAGCAAGATTTTTCCGAGATAGGGATTCAGACAAAAGATCTCTTGCAACATGCCGAAGAAATGTCACGTCAAAAAACGCCTGTAACTGTTACATTCTCTTCATTGCCGTTCAAAAATAATATCCAATATTCTCTGTATCTGATTGATTCTTCGCACACAAACCCAGTCAGTGTTAAGTCTGTTATAGAACCGAAGGTTCGTGATCACCGCAAGACCGTAAAACAAAAATTACGGGATGAAGTATTCAGCGCCTTTAAGCGTGAGGGATACGACGAACAGGAAATTTCAAGATTTTCAAAACTGTTAACAGAACCAGATAAGAGAAGTTTCTTATCAAAGATATCTATTGCTGAACAAAATCGTATGTTGGAGATGATTCGTTTAACTCAGGATACAGAAGATGATGGTGTCGCTGATATTGCACGTGAAATAAATAGCTCTCCATCAGTTATGCTCTCCAAAGCAGCCACTAAGACCATCCCTGCAACCCAGCAATGGACAGTCACCATTCATATGGAACCGAATTCAATTGCCTGGCTCGTGCTTGAAGAACAAAAGTGAGTTTTTTAGCCTCCTGATCCCAACCTCTATAGTCATCTCGCTTTATTTTTACACATCGTTATTCGTCACTCACTTATATTTAATACGCTTTGTTCCTTATGCTTTGTGTAAAAATAAAGCGAGATGACTATACAATGTGAGATAAAAAATTATGATATGAACTCCTCTGAAATAAACAAAACGATTTACACATTAAACCGGAACAAAATTATATCACCATCTTGAACGATATAATCCTTACCTTCTTGACGCATTTTGCCCTTTTCCTTTGCACCGTGCTCCCCGCCATTATTAACGAAATCATCATAGGCAATAGTCTCAGCCTTGATAAAACCTTTTTCAAAGTCAGTATGGATAACACCGGCAGCTTGCGGTGCCTTACAACCCACAGGAATAGTCCATGCACGTGTTTCCTTAGGGCCAGCGGTAAAATAGGTCTGAAGCGCCAGTAATTTATACCCTTCTCGGATAACCAGATTCAGGCCCGGTTCACTTAAGCCCATAGTTTCAAGAAATTCATATCTTTCTTCTTCCGTATCAAGCTGCGCGATCTCGGCCTCGACAGCAGCAGAAATACGCACTACTCGGGCTCCTGTTTTCTGCGCCATTTCCTCAACTTTCTTAGTCCACTCATTGCCCTTAGCCGCATCTTCTTCCGATACATTACAGACATAAAGAACCGGCTTGGCTGTTATCATTTGGCATGATTTAAGCCAACGAGTCTGATCTTCATCAAGAGACTTTGTCATTGATCTGACAGGCTCACCGCTTTCAAGCTTGACTTTAATCTGCTCCATAAAATCACACTGAGCCTCGACTTTTTTATCACCGGAACGCTTTTTCTTACCGATATTATCAATTTGCTTGGTAATACTTTCCAAATCAGCCAGCATTAATTCGGTCTCAATCACATCCGCATCTCTAATTGGGTCAACAGATCCATCTACATGATGGATGTCATCATCCTCAAAACAACGCAGAACATGAATAATCGCATCGGTTTCACGGATATTTCCCAGAAACTGATTCCCCAGCCCCTCGCCCTGTGAAGCTCCTTTCACAAGACCGGCAATATCTACAAATTCGAGCTGCGCCGGCAAAATATTTTGTGATCCGGCCAAAGCAGCGATTTTATTAAGGCGCTCATCCGGCACAGAGACGCGCCCCACATTCGGTTCAATCGTACAAAATGGGAAATTCGCAGCTTGCGCCGCAGCAGTCGCCGTCAATGCATTAAAAAGTGTAGATTTCCCTACATTGGGAAGTCCGACAATCCCGCAATTAAAACCCATTTCGATACCTCTTGTCTAAATTTATAGGCGTGACTATAGCCATCAATTCTAATCTGTCAAATAATTCAAAATTTACTTAAAAAGCTCAGCATAAGCATCTGGATTTTCACGAATAATAATGCTTATACTTCTAGAAAGTTTTTCCAAAAGATCAGATAGCCAATTCTGGTCTTCCTTATCAAAATTACTCAAAACATAGCTGCTAACTTGCCCCTTATGTTGAGGACGCCCTATTCCAATCCGAACGCGCCAAAAATCAGGGGTCCCCAAATGCTGCTGTATCGATTTTAGGCCATTATGACCCGCATTACCGCCACCAAGCTTTACACGCACCTCACCGGGGTTCAAATCAAGTTCATCATGAAATACAATGATTTTTTCGGGTGGGGTTTTATAAAATTGAGAGACCTTTACAACTGACTCACCTGATAAATTCATAAAAGTTTCAGGTTTCAGTAAAATTACCTTTGACCCTGCGATCGCCCCTTCTGTCATAGAGCCCTTATATTTACTCCGGAAGGCTGGAAAGGAAGGGTTATCATCTGCAATAGCATCAATCACCATGAAACCGACATTATGACGATGCTTTTCATAGTCTTTTCCCGGATTGCCAAGCCCGACAATGAGCCACATATCTTTTCCCTCATTCTGATACAAAGAAGAGCCTTCGGATAAAGGCTCTTTCTTAAAATTCAATACTGACAATATTTTGTCAAACATGAAATTATTCTTTAATTTAGTCTTCAGATGCTTTTTCATCACCCTCTTTAGCTTCTTCACCTTCAGCTTCTTCATCACTGATGATACCATCACCCTCAGCTTCCATAGCAGCTTCTTCGGCCTCAAGCTGCTCAGCAGTCTTAGGCGGCACAAGTGTCGCAATCGTAAAGTCACGATTATCAATCACAGGCTTCGTTCCTTCAGGCAATACAACATCACTGATTTTCACAGCGTCACCATGCTCTTTACCCTCCACATTGGCTTCAATATATTCCGGAATATTCATGGCGGAACACAAAAGCTCAACCTCATGACGCACAACGTTCAAAGTACCTTTTTGATCCAAAGACGGAGATTTATCTTCATTGATAAAGTGCACAGGAACCATAACAGCAATCTTGGTTTTCTTATTCACACGAAGAAAATCAATATGCTCGACCACATCCGTAACAGGATGAATCTGAATATCACGGGCAAGCACGACATGTTTGTCCTTATCAATCTTCAAATCACACAAAGTTGTATACATGTGACCGCGATTATATTCCACATTTGCTGTATTCTGATCCAGGGATATTTTTATAGGCTCTTTCCCGTCGCCGTAAATCACGGCCGGGATGCGTCCTTCGCGGCGAAGTGTACGTGCTATCCCCTTACCTGCGCGTTCCCGATTAGCCGCATCTAATGCATAGTTTTTAGACATTGCTTTTTCCTTTTCATAGTAATGGGACGACCTCCAGGGGTGCCGACCCGTTTCGAGGGCTATCTTAAATCAGATTTACAAAGGTTTTTCAAGCAAATAATTGTGCGTTAAAACAATTCGGAAACTGAGCGCTCTTCATGGATCCGTTTAGCGGCTTCACCAACCAGAGTTGCAATACTGATTTGCTGAATACTCTTAGAGTTTTTTATTTCCTCCGTAGCCTGAATGCTGTCAGTAATCACCATGGTTTTCAGCGGCGAGCTTTCTATACGTTCTACAGCTTGACCAGACAACACACCATGCACAACATAAGAATGGACCTCTTTTGCACCCTGCTCCTCAAGAGCAATGGCTGCGTTACACAGTGTACCGCCAGAATCCACTATATCATCCACAAGGATACACACCTTACCTTTAACTTCTCCGATCACATTCATAACTTCTGAGACACCTGCTTTTTCACGGCGCTTATCAATGATTGCCAGATCTGCATTAATCCGTTTAGCCAGCTTTCTTGCCCGTACAACACCCCCTACATCCGGAGAAACAACACAAAGCGGCTCTCCGTTAAATTTTTCCTCAATATGAGCCTTAAACACAGGTATTGCCGAAAGATTATCCACCGGAATATCAAAGAACCCCTGTATCTGGCCTGCATGAAGCTCTAGTGTCAGAACACGGTCCGCCCCCGCCGCAGTGATTAGATTAGCCACTAATTTTGCCGAAATAGGTGTTCTGCCTCCGGTTTTTCTATCCTGACGTGCATATCCAAAATACGGCATAACCGCCGTAATCCGTCTTGCCGAGCCACGACGCAAAGCATCAATAGCAATAAGAAGCTCCATTAAATGATCATTTGCCGGATAAGATGTTGATTGAACAAAAAAAGTATCCTGACCTCTAATATTCTCAAGAATCTCTAAAAATATTTCTTTGTCATTGAAACGCTTGATATTGCACTGAGTCAAAGGAACATCAAGATAGTTGGAAATATGCTCGGATAAAACAATATTAGAGTTTCCGGCAATCAGTTTCATTTTTTCATCCCTTAAATAACCAATATCCCATAAATTCTACACCCACATACTTAGCGCACTATAAGAAAAATGAAATGTAAATCAAGCCGCCTTAGGTTGAAAATTCTAATTTCTTATAGATATTACAGATATCTGCCGTCCATATTCCTTTTCATTCTTGTGTGTAGCGCGCCTATAGCTATAAAACAACGTGTCGTTAGAATAGGTATCAACATCCATTAAAGTGACATTGCGCACGCCAACACGAGATAATCTATACGCACAATATCCTGATAAATCAAATACTAATCTGTTGCAATTATCTGTAGAGAAAAATAATTCACTATCATCGCTTTCATCAATAAATTTTTCTTCAAAATCAGGCTGCACTTCAAAATTTTTCTTCAATAGACATGGCCCAACAACAGCATAGATGCTCTCAGGCTGGGTATATTTTTTCTCAATCATGCAAGATATTGTATTTTCAAGAACACCGGACAGAGCCCCTTTCCAGCCTGCATGAGCTGCCCCGATCACTGGAGTACCATCCTTTTTATGCCCATAAAATAAAACGGGCACGCAATCTGCCGTTAAAATACCAAGCCCTATCCCTGCGCAATCTGTTATAAAAGCATCACCTTTTGGTCTTTGAGCCAAATCAAAAACCTCATCTACAACTAAACATCTGTTTCCGTGAACCTGATACAAGGACAGCAAATTTTCAGGCTTAATAGCAGCTTTTTCAGAAACTAAATCACGGTTTTTCTTTACATGTTGAGCATCATCATCCGAGCCAAGCCCGCAATTCAAGCCTTGATACGCCTTCTGGCTGACACCCCCTACCCTCGTAAAAAAACCATGAAAGATAATATCAGATGATTTTCGCTCCAGCCCTTTATCTGTAAAATATTTTAAATCATTCATTTTAAAAACCCTGCAGGATTAATACTTAAACCAAACGAAAAACACACAGCCTTAAATAACTCTCCCATTTCTTTTGTATCAATCAATCTATTCAGATCACGATCAATTTCTATAATTTTCTGTTGAGCGTCCTTTATTGGCAAATTTTTTAAAGCTGTTTTTTTTAAGGCCTCAGCCCGCAATTCAATACCAAGGCTAGTTAAAAAATCACTTTGCGTCACACCACCATGCCAAATAGCACCTGAGTTTTGGACTCTCTCCTTCAATTCTCCAAAATTCACATGAGCCGTAATGTCACTTTGTCCAATATAATCAAATAACCCGACTTTTTTATGCTTATTAAGAATTTGCAGTGTTTCACCGAATTTTACATTAAAATAGCCGTAATCAATAAATAGGCATGCACCAGATGCTTTCTTTAAAAGCTTCAAACAAGCATCAATAAAATTCTCCTGCGCAAGTGATACCTCCATTATTACGCCGGCAGGACACTCATATTCAGTATCATGCCAATCTGTTATGAAGTCATCCCCATCCATCACCACAACGCGTTTTTGTGTCTTGCCGTTTTTACGCCTGTAATGTTGAACCGGAAATGCATCTAGAAACTCATTACCAATCACAAGTATAGGATATTTATCTTCAAGCATCTTAAGAGAATCTATCCACTCCACTTTTTTAAAAAACGATAAGGCTTTCTTTTGCTTACTCATCAAAACGGGGCTACATTCAAGCATCTTAATATGTAGCGCTTCATGAAAACCTACAATATTGCCTGTTGCTCTTAAGATATCCGCCATCAATGTCCCCCGTCCGGGGCCACACTCTAACAGGACTATCCTCTTAGGCTTTCCCATCTGCATCCAGATATCAGCCAGCCACACACCAAGCATTTCCCCGAACATTTGAGAAACTTCTGGCGCAGTGATAAAATCACCATCAACACCGAATGGATCGCGGGTCATATAATAACCAAACTCTGGATGATAAAGCGCTATATTTATGAACTCAGCCAGATCTATCGCACCACCTTTTTTGATCTTATTCCTAAGGACATCTTCTATTGACGAAAGCATATCTTACGCCTCTTTGGGTTGCCGCAAAATATGTACCATCATTGCAACACCAATGAAGATCATTGGTATAGTTAAAATCTGACCCATAGATAAAAACTCACCAATAAGACCAATCTGTGCATCAGGTTCACGAAACATCTCTATAAAGAAGCGGCTCGCCCCATATCCAAACAAAAACACGGCTGATATGAACCCCTTACGACTAAGAGCGTCATACTTCACAATCAGAACCATAATCACAGCACAAAGCACAATACCTTCCAAAGCAGCCTCATAAAGCTGACTAGGGTGACGCGGCAACCCATCTGAACCAGGAAAGATCATGCCCAATGGTGAAGCCGTAACGCGACCATAAAGCTCGGCATTAATAAAATTAGCCATGCGCCCAAAGAAAAGACCAATAGGTGCCACTGCGCATACCACATCCGAAAGCCTTAGAATATGAATTTGCTTTGGTCCGACATAAAGCAATATAGCTGCAAAAAGACCCAGAACACCACCATGAAAGGACATCCCGCCTTTCCAGACCTGAAACACTTCGGAAAGGTTGTAGTAATAGTGAACCGGATTATAAAACAGAACATATCCCAAACGCCCGCCTATAATCACACCAATAATGGCCCAACTCAGAAAATCGTCAATATGCTCACGCGTCGGCGGCTCACCCTTGAACCGCTCAGCCAGTTTCATACTCACGCGCCATCCAATCAAAAACCCTGCTATATAGGCAAGCGCATACCAGCGGATCACAACCGGACCAACAGCAAACGCAACAGGGTCAATTTCTGGAAAAGATAAAGCCATAATGCTCTAGTGATACCCTTAAAACAGTAGAAAAAAAAGAGAGAAATTTATTTCCCTTTAGTACCTGTTTTATTCACAAATTCATACACAGGAATCTTTTTAGAAAGACTTTAAATGCCTTGAGGAATAAAGCTTACTGGGATATCTAAAAAAGAAAATAAAGCAAAAGACTATGAGCAATCGAGAAAAAATTCTGGATGATTTGGCCCGTTTTGCAGGCGGGACCATTGAAATCATCAGCGGCGCAAAAAATCAGGCCCGTGAAAGTGCAAAAAGTCGCATTGATGAACTTGCTCAACGCCTTGACCTTGTCCCGCGTGAAGACTTTGAGCATCTTGAGGCCACAGTCATAAAACTGCGTGAAGAACAAGAAGCCCTTAAAAAGGAAGTCAAAGCCCTGAGTGGTGCAAAAAAGGTTCAAAAAGCCGCACCAAAGTCCAAAAACGTTAAAAAGAGCAAAGGTAAATAGGCACACATGACAGCACAAATCGAGATTACTGAAAAAAATCTGCCAAACCCGCTGGACCGTGTCGAAGAGATACTTGATCAGAACCATTGGGTTTATAGCCGAATGGGTGAAGATAAACTGGCTCTTAATTTATCTGGTAAATCCAGTGAGTATGAAATTTTGTTTTTATGGGATAGAGACTTTAATGCGCTCCAATTTTTATGCCAGTATAATTTAAGCATCTCGGCTATTAACAAAGAGGCTTTACCAAAGGTTCTGTCCGATATTAACACATCTTTATGGATGGGACATTTTGAATTAGAACATCTAACCAATTCACCAATTTTTAGATACACCAGTCTGCTACAAAATAGTAAAGGTCAGGCCGTAATTGACTTATTGGAAAGGCTTATTGATATCGGCCTAAAGCAATGTGAGCGCTATCAGCATGTATTTTATATACTCTCAAGCAATATGATGATTGACCCGCAAATGCTATCCCTAGCGATGATGGATGTTGCCGGAGAATCCTGATTCTACAAAAAACGAGTACATACCATGTCAACTAAACCGCAAAAAGCTCGTATTACACTCGTCGGCTGCGGAAAGATGGGCGGCGCCCTGCTTCGTGGCTGGGTTGATAGCCATATGATAGAAAGCGCTATTGTCATTGACCCGCATCAAGCCTCTGATCTTTTTAGCGACAATAAAGCAATCGAATTTCTTAATACACCGCCTAAATCTTACGATAAAGGCTCGGATCTTCTAATTATTGCCGTTAAACCGCAAATATTGCATGAATCAGGAAAAGAAATTGCAAAGACCTTACCCATTTCTGTTCCAATCCTATCAATAGCCGCAGGACAAAACTTAACATCATTAGGAAATATTTTTGGATCATCCCGCCCCATTATCCGCACTATGCCCAATACCCCCGCCTCAATTGGCAAAGGTATGAGCGTTTGTGTATCAAATGCCAACACAAGCAGCGCTCAAAAACAGCTGGCACAGATGCTTCTGGAAACTTCCGGAAAAGTTGAATGGATCGAAGAAGAATCCTTAATGGATGCCGTCACAGCTTTATCAGGAAGTGGTCCAGCCTATGTTTTTTACCTTATCGAGATGTTAGAAAAATCCGGCATTGAATTAGGCCTACCCCCTGAGATGGCCAGAATTCTTTCCCGCCAAACTGTAATAGGAAGCGCCGCATTAGCCGAACATGATCCAGATATTCCGGCAAGCGTTTTACGTGAAAACGTTACAAGCCCCGGTGGAACAACCGAAGCCGCATTAAGAGTCCTGATGGACGGAAGAGCACAAAATATCCTCACAGAAGCCCTGATAGCCGCGAAACAACGCTCAAAAGACCTAAACTCCTAAAAAAAAAAGGGTTATTTAGTCCCAAGCCCGATATTTTTGGCTAGTTCACTGCGCCTTTTAGCATAGCTTGGCGCAACCATCGGATAATCGGCCGGCAAACCCCATCTCTCACGATATTGCTGTGGAGTCATGTTATAGGCCGTTTTAAGGTGACGTTTAAGCATCTTAAGCTTTTTACCGTCTTCCAGACACACAAGAAAATCATCGGATATTGAGCGGTTAATCGGTACTGCCGGTTGTGGTCGATCCGGCGATAATGCTCGCACTCCATCACGCACATTATTGAGACCATTATAAACTTTATTGATCAATTCCGGCAAATCTGCCGCTGAAAACTCATTATTAGAAACATAAGACGAAACAATCTCTGTAGTCAGTTCTAATATAAAATCATGATTTGAATCTTCATTCATTATTTGCCCCCTAACTCTTTTTATAGTTCACCTGTAATTTTGAAACAGGCAGTATACCAATTTATGTCATATAAATCACATATGAAATCAATAACACAAGATATTTTTTATAAAGCTTTCAGTTTACGCGACTTTTTTTTAGGAAAACTAACATCGGCATCTCTCAAATATAAAGGCAAAGCAGTATTTAGCTCTTGCCCCATCTCATATTCACTCATGAAATATCGCACAAAATCTGAAATATCTATCATTTGATTGCTGTCAGAAATCTGGTACGCGCCGGACAAATCCTTTTTATATTCAGACCTAAAGCGTTCCACAGCATTCCCGATAACAACGAGGGATTCGTTTTCGGCAATCATATTCAATATACTTTCTCCAGTATATACACCCATCATGACCACTTCACTCTCTTTGGAGTATAAAGCCATATAATAGTCATCGCGCTTGGTCTCCAGCAAAATACAAACCTGCAACTCAATCTTATTTTTTTGGGCATAATTTTGATACATAGCATCAAAAGTCGATACACCCATGACAGGCTTATCAAGTGATAACCCGTAGGCTCTGGCTGTCGAAAGCCCTATCCTTAGCCCCGTAAAAGCACCTGGCCCCCGTGTCACACCAATTAAATCTATATCCTGATACGTCCATTTTGATTGGGCCATCACATCCTCAATCATTGGCACCAAAATTTCAGCATGTCCCCGTTCTATTTTTATAGTTTTCGTAAATAAGCTGTCCGATACCGAATCAAAACATGCCACACTGCACGCATTCATCAAGGTATCAAAAGCTAGGATCTTCATAATAAAACTTTCAACCCTGATTATCTGATACTGGGCGAACTTCTATAACTTCCGGCACATAATGCTTCAACATATTCTCCACACCCATTTTCAGTGTTGCCGCAGAACTAGGACACCCCGAACAGGCTCCCTTCATCTGCAAATAAACAATGCCATCTTCAAAGCGATCAAAAACTATATCACCACCATCCATTGCCACCATCGGACGAACGCGCTCATTCAAAAGCACTTCAATCTGCTTTGATATTTCATCCTTACAGTCATCCAAATCAAGATTTACAATCTCTGACTTAGATTCCAATATTATTGGCTGCCCCATTGATAAATGCTCCATGAGCGCTGCCAATACCATGGGTTTAAGCATGGACCAATCCGTATCATCGGCTTTGCTAACCGAGACAAAATCTTTTGCCAGAAAAACACGGGTTACGCCCTGCAAACTAAACAAGCGCTGAGCCAATGGAGATTGTTCCGCCTGACCAACATCAGAAAATTCTATGGTTCCTTGTGCCAAAATGCTTTGTCCCGGTATGAACTTGACAGTTGCAGGATTTGGCGTAGTTTCAGTTTGTATAAACATGATAGAACTCTTTCATATATAAGTTAAGCTGCTTATATAATGGTTTTATACTGATTGCAAATGCCCAGGTACAATAACCAGCGGCACATTAAGGCGCGACAACCCCTTACCTACAAAATAAGTGACAAGAGGCCCTGGCTTATTCAAAACAGAATCAGCCCCCAGAACCAGCGCACTGATATTGGGATATTGTTCAATCATTTCAAAGATGATATCACTCTTGGTTCCTTCTTCAATACACACCATCGGGAAGTGTTCGGTTTCTCTTAATATCCTGCCTGATGCTTCCCAGATAAGGCTCTCTGAATGCGCCCGCATTTCACTGCGTATTTTTTCCTCAATATTCTGCCAGTGATCAACATGCTCCACCTGCATGACACGAAGCAAAGCAATCCGGGCATCACTATCATTGGCCATTTTTATTGAATAATCCAGGGCCGCCTGAAACTCCTTACTGGAATCAACAACCAAAAGATAAACATCATGTTTTCCTTGCTTGGACATGTTTCTTTTCTCCACTAAGTTATACCTTCACGCGCACAGCACTTACAAACCATCCGGCTATAAATGCAAATAATATACAGCCCAGCCCGTAAAAAAAAGAATTCTCTTTGGCCATTCTTAGAAACAATCCATTAATCCCAACCTGTTTTATAGAAACAGCCTGTACCGCTCGATCAATAATTGCACCATCTTTTACAAGATAAGTATGGATTTTATATTCACCTGTAGGAACAGATTGAGGGATTTTAAAACGAGCCCTGAAAAAATAGGGGTTTAGAAACTCAACCATTTCCGGGGCCTGAGGAAAAACACCCAAATTCTTCCTTTCCTCGACCAAAGCATTCCGAAACACCTCGATATCATCTATCGATCTGGATTTACGTATCTGCTCCTCCTTGAAAAGCGCCTCAATTCCTACATTATGTTTCTCCGATAACTCACTATTATTAATAATAAAATCTCTTTTATCGAGTGCATAACTATAAAAAACCGGTACAGAATCAAAACTAACGAAATATCTATTTACCCATGCCCCCATGACTTGCTCCTTTTGCCAGATTGTAACCCTTCGTTTTGGCCCTTCAACCACAATTGCTACATCCGTATTCGCATCATTTCTATCACCAAACAAATCAATGACAGCTCCGCCAAATCCTGCGCTAACATCAATAAAATCATTAGAAACCTGGGTTACAAGATGATCTCCGGTTCTAATATCCTGAGCATATGCCGCGTTAGTGTTCATAATAAAAAATACTGTAGAAACCACCAATAAAGCTAACCTTGAAAATACAGCAACACGCATCACATCACCGTCACAAAAAAATTATCCGGCGTAAGAAACAAATGCACAGCCATTTTAGTACATACAGCCAGAACAATTAAGGCAAGAATCACACGCGCTCTTGCTCCCTTCACCTTCTTAGAAGCCATTACTCCAAAACGTGCCCCTATCACACCGCCAATAATTAAAAATAGTGCTAGTAATATATCTACACTATTATTGGTTACGGCATGCATGATCGTGGAAAAAGCACTGGTAAATATAATCTGGAAGAGAGAAGTTCCTGCCACCAGATAAGCTGGCATCCCTAAAATATAAATCATGGCAGGCACAAGTAAAAAGCCGCCACCAACGCCCATAGTCGAAACAAGAAAGCCGCTTACAAAGCCGATCCCCGCCGGCACAAAAGCACTAATATATAATTTGGAGCGGGGAAAACGCATCTTATAGGGCAAGCGAGAGATTAATGACGGCGAATTAAAGCGATTAAATTCATGTTTAACAGACTTTCTCTTACCTTTTGAAAGACTAAACACGCTTTCGAAAAGCATCATCCCGCCAACGCTGCCCATCAAAATGATATAAAGTAAGGAAATCACCAGATCAATTTGACCTAAATATTGCATAAGCTCGAAGATTATTATACCGAACACAGTGCCAACCACACCACCACACAGCATTACCGTACCGACAAAAAAATCCACATACCCCTTTTTCCAATACCCTATCACTCCGCTAGTCCCTGATGCCACGAGTTGGCTAGCTTGTGTACCAACAGCCACAGTAGGCGGGATACCCATAAAGATCAACAAAGGCGTGGTTAGAAACCCACCGCCGACCCCAAACACCCCTGATACAAACCCCACGAAAAAGCCGAGCAGAAATATCTCCTCAACTGCCACGGCCATTTCAGCAATAGGTAAATATATCAACAAGTCTTAGCTCTCCCGCTTCACTACCCGAGAATGCCTCACAATCAATCCTTATAGCAAGGGCGCTTTTGAAAAGCGCCCTTAAATTTTAACAAATACGGATAAAAAACCAATATCAGAATTTATAGACACCGTTATGATCATCGCTTTGGATACGAACACTGTCATCATCTGTAAAGTCACGATAATGTCCTTGCTGTTCTCCTCCAAAAGCTTTCTCAAAATCAACAGATTTAACTATACCCATAAAGGCGTTGCGCCAGTTTTCAAAGTGCTTCTCCTGAGCCGAACACTCAACTATATATACTCTATCACCATATAGCGAAGCAAACATCAAACCATGCTTATCGGCAACAACACCTTCATTGGTACGGTAAGTGGCCTCCACCATGCTTGCATAACCACGTCCAACACCTTTTTCATCTTTCATTGCCTCAATCACATAATTATCATACTGACCGAGATAACTATCCCAAAAATCACGACTTACAGCAAGTTTTTGAATTTCATCAGCATATTCTGTCTGAGGGTAAATCTTAAAACGCCCCTCTTCACGAACGCGAACACGGCACACCGCCAGATTATTCTCGCCTGGCCCAACCACCGTCAACTGATCATCCGGCTTCATATTACTCGTAATGCGCCACAAATCAGGGAAAGACACTGAAAAACGTCCATCCTGATCTTCGATATAGAATATTTCCGCATTGGCATTTGAAAATGCCAACGTCATAAACACGGCAGCTGTCAGGCAAATCTTAATTATAAAATGCATTGTTACACGAACCTCAGTCAGTTAATATCATCTGACATTGTGCTATGTCTTACAAAAAAAAGCAAATAAGTTCTGTTATTATCTCGGATTAAAGGCGAGAAAGCCCCATAATTCTGTGAACTTCCGCCAAAACAGGTGCCGCCATTTCCTGCGCCTTTTCCGCACCAGAATTCAAAATTTTTTCAATACTTTCAGTATCTTTCATTAGTTTATTCATGTTGTTTGTAATGGGCGCAAAACTTTCAATCACCAGTTCGGCAAATTCAGGCTTAAACTCCGAGAACGTTTTACCACTAAAACGCTTTAAAGAATCTTCCTTGCTTTCATTAGACAAAGCCGCATAAAGTGTAATCAGGTTAAGGGCCTCAGGGCGATTATCTAAATCCGATAATTTCTCCGGCAAAGCTTCCGAATCCGTTTTGGCTTTCCTGATTTTCTTTAAAATCGTATCCGCATCATCGGTAAGATTAATTCGTGACATATCCGAAGGATCTGATTTACTCATCTTACTTGTACCATCACGCAGAGACATAACTCTTGGTGCAGGACCGGTAATCACAGGCTCGGGCTGAGGAAAAAAATCAACACCAAAGCGAGTGTTAAATGTAGAAGCAATATCACGCGCCAGCTCAAGGTGCTGCTTCTGGTCCTCCCCCACAGGCACATGCGTCGCCTTATAGATAAGAATATCCGCCGCCATAAGGACAGGATAGGCAAATAACCCTAAACCCGCACGCTCTGCATTTTTTCCAGCCTTGTCCTTGAACTGCGTCATACGCTGGAGTTTACCCATCTGCGCCATAGTACCCAAAAGCCACATAAGCTGTGAATGCTCGGGAACTGCTGATTGTACAAAGATTGTTGATTTCTTGGGATCAATCCCTGAAGCGATATAAGCTGCGGCAATCTCTAACGTTGCTCTCTTAAGAACCTTAGGATCATAAGGCACTGTGATTGCATGCAAATCCACCACACAATACAGACACTCCGCATCTTTTTCCTCTTGAAAAGACACCCAATTCTTCAGTGCCCCAAGGTAATTTCCTAAATGAAGCTGGCTAGTGGGTTGCATACCCGATAATATTCGTTTCATCTCTTACGTGCCTTTTTTAAGTAAATGTCTTTTAATGTCGGAGAGTTTTACAACCTTCAACCCTAAAATTAAAGTCCCGTATATAAGAATTCCAAAAATCACCAACCCGCCTAAAGCTGTAATTCTGGTTAAGAAAAAGGCGCTAAAGATATAATCATGCAAAATAAAAGCAGCTCCGTATAAAGACGCCCCCATGATCAAAGATGATATAATAATCTTAACAACTACAAATTTGAATTGAGCATCAAGCTGCGCGGATGAATGATCTTTCAGATAATGAATATGGGCAAAAAACTGTACCCATCCGGCTATTCCTGTTGCCAGAGCAATCCCGACAACACCGATATACTGAATCAGGGCAATGCTCATAACAATATTTAAGATCGTTGCTACAACAGAGATTTTTACAGGCGTAACCGTATCTTCCCGCGCCCAATGGGCTGTAGAAAAAACCTTAATTGCAATATAAGCAGGCAGCCCCATTGCATAAGCCATCAGCACACTTGCCGTCATAAGACTATCACTGGCCATAAAGGCACCGCGTTCGAATAACACAGTAATCAACGGCAAAGGAATTGCTGCCAGAGCCACAGCCGCAGGCAATGCCAGCAACAAACAATACTCCAAGGCACGGTTAAAGAGGTTCCTGCTCTGGCTTTTATCCTCAAGTTCCATGGCCCGCGCGAGCATAGGCAAAAGCGCTGTTCCCACCGCTATCCCTACCACACCAAGAGGAAGCTGATTTAAACGATCCGCATAATAAAGATAGGAAATCGCCCCCTCCTCCAGTAATGAGGCAATAATCAAATCCGCAAATAAGTTGATATGCATAACCCCCGCTCCGATCATGGCTGGTCCCATGAGTCTAAAGACACGCTTGGTTTTTGCATCAAGTATAGGCTTTTTGAATGTTATTCGTACATTATTTCGAAAAGCTGCCACCCACAAGAACAGAAGTTGCAGAATACCCGCCACCAATATCCCCCAAGACATAGCATAACCGGCATTTTCAAAATAACCTGATACCAATAAAGCCACAATCAAACTCACATTAAACAAAACAGGGGCAAAGGCAAACGGGGCAAAGCGATCATGCGCATTTAAAACCCCGCCAAGCAAAGCCGTTAAAGACATCAGCAAAAGATAGGGAAATGTGATTCTGCTAAATTCCACAGCCATAGGCTGACGCAGTGCGTCTCCTATAAAACCAGGGGTTATTACCATGATAACATAGGGCATAAAAATCATCACAAGAAGTGTAAAAACACTTAAAACGCAAAGCATAATCATGAACGCATTGCTTGCAAACCGATTAGCTTCATCTTTTCCTTCCGTTTGCAATGTCCTCGAATAAAGCGGCACAAAAGCAATGCTAAATGCCCCCTCTGCTGTGACGCGCCGGAAAAAATTCGGAAGCTTCAGTGCGATAAAAAACGCATCCGCCACCGGCCCTGCCCCCAAGAATGCAGCCGTCAAAATATCACGAACAAATCCGGCAATTCGGGATAAGCCGGTCATCCCGGCAACAGTAACCATAGCTTTTGCAAGTTTCATATGCTAATCAATACCAGTAATAAGGAGAAAAAACAGCATGGAAAATCCTGAAAGTACATGGTTTGGGGAAAAAAATGTTTCACCGGAAGAAAAAACAAATAATGTCATAGGTGTTTTTGATTCTGTTGCTGATCGTTATGATTTAATGAACGATATTATGTCTGGCGGGATACACCGTCTTTGGAAAGACCGTTTTGTCCGCATGATCCGGCCTAGAGCCACATTAGACGGCCGTTCAATAGATTATCTGGATGTCGCAGGCGGCACAGGCGATATTGCTTTTCGCATTCGTAGAAAAGTTGGTTCTGGTGCAAACATCACCCTTTGTGACCTTAATGATAATATGCTCATAAAAGGTCGTAGCCGTGCCATAGACAAAGGATGGTTCAATGATTTTAACTGGATCACCGGCAATGCAGAATCCCTCCCGATTCCGGATTCCAGCATTGATATCTATACAATTGCCTTTGGATTACGCAATGTGACGCATATAGATACAGCGCTAAAAGAAGCCTATAGGGTCTTACGTCCTGGCGGAAAATTCTTTTGTCTTGAATTTTCACATGTCCGCCTACCTATGCTCGCCAGAGCTTATGATACATACTCATACGCATTCATCCCGTTTATGGGCGAAAAAATCACACAAGACCGTGAGAGTTATCAATATTTGGTGGAAAGTATCCGGAAATTTCCAACCCAGAAAAAACTTATGCAGCGCATAAAAGAGGCGGGTTTCGAAAAAGCTAGCTATACAAATTTTAGTGCAGGCATCGCAGCGGTTCACATTGGCACAAAACTTTAATAATATTCTCTAGGCTCTTGTATATAATTCCAAGATTTTATTGACACTTATAAAAAAAATGATGCATTATCCTCGAAATTCAAGAAAAGGGTAATGCGTCACTATAATGGCGCATAGGAAGGTATTAAAATGAGCAATTTTACCAAATCTATTTTATATTCAACAACAGTCCTTGCAGTTGGCTTGATCTCTATTTTTGCGATCTATGATTATGTATCGACACAACAAGCTACCACGCAAGGGATTGCAGCTATCGAACCGGCCTCCGGTGAAGGAAAAAACGATTCAGATGCCAACACAAGTGCTACATCGGCTTCTTTGAATGATATTAAGGGGTTAACAGAAAATCCTTTAGAAGATGTAAAAGAAGGAATCGCTGAAATACAAGAAGCTTTTGAGAACATTGAAGCAGAAGAAGTCACCAAAACCCCTGGCTATGAAAAGCCAACATTTGGTGTGTCTGCAGAAAATATTGAAAAAGTAAACTCTACAGAGCCAGAATCAGTTGAAACAGAAGCAGAATTCATAGAACCTGCCGCTGGGACTATCACAGAATCGATTGTCGAAGAAGGTAGTGAGGTTATTGAAAAAGCTGAAGATATTTCAGGGGATATTGGCGCCACAGCAAGTGAAACCGCTGAGCCGATTTCAGAAGCTGAGATACAAAATTAAATTTTAGACTTATCTAAGTTTATATGTAATTTGTAAAACCCCGTTTGCCCGGCATCGGGGTTTTATAGACTTAAAGGGAAAGCAATATGCTTGAAGGTAAAAAGATCCTTTTAATTATATCAGGTGGTATTGCCGCCTATAAGGTTCTTGATCTCATAAGGCTAGTTCGCAAGAACGGCGGAGATGTAACCTGCATCATGACCAAAGCCGCTGAAAACTTTATTACTCCTTTAAGCGTTGCTTCTTTAAGTCAAAGTAAGGTTTACACGGACTTATGGTCTTTAACCGATGAAACTGAAATGGGACACATACGTCTGAGCCGTGAATGTGATCTTGTTCTAGTTGCGCCCGCAAGTGCCGATATCATAGCTAAAATGGCCCATGGGCTAGCTAACGACTTAGCCAGCACCACCCTACTAGCCTCGGACAAACCCATTATGATTGCCCCAGCTATGAATCCGGAAATGTGGGAAAAGCCGGTAACCCAAGATAACATATTGAAACTTAAGAACTATGGTACACTATTCATTGGCCCTGAAAGTGGTGATATGGCCTGCGGAGAGACAGGTACGGGTCGCTTAAGTGAACCCGAAACAATATTCCAGAGTCTATGCACTTTTTTTAGTGACAAACCTTTGGCTAAAAAAAAAATAATAATCACCGCAGGGCCAACCTATGAACCGGTTGATCCGGTACGTTTCCTAGGAAACAGATCATCGGGCAAACAAGGCTATGCCATAGCAGAGACCTTACGTGATTTAGGTGCCGAAGTCACACTCATTAGCGGCCCGACGCATTTGCACCCCCCTAAAAACATGATAACTATATCAGTAAACACCGCTGAAGAAATGCTAGAAGCCTGTAAAAAGGCTCTCCCTGCGGATATAGCGGTCTGCACAGCCGCAGTGAGCGATTGGCGCGCCAAAAATCCAGCCGCGCAAAAGATCAAGAAAACAGCATCAAAATCACAAAACACACTGATTTTAGAAGAAAACCCTGATATTTTGAAAACAATATCGCAATTGCCACGAAAAAAACGACCTGCACTTGTAATAGGGTTTGCCGCAGAAACTGAGAACCTTCATAAAAATGCTATAAAAAAGTTTGAAAGTAAAAAATGTGATTGGATATTGGCTAATTTGGTTGGAAAAGATATCTCTGGAAAAGAAAGAGCTTTTGGATGTGACCGAAGCCATATATATTTTATCACTCAGGATAAAGATACAGAAGACTGGAGCTTGTTATCAAAAAAAGAAACAGCTCAGAAATTGGCAAAAAAAATAATCAACTATTACAATGAAAGCAAATAACAGAGCTATAAATGACGGATAAATTAAAAATCATTATTAATGAAGATGATATTCAGGTTTCACTAAAACCTCTGGAAAATGCAGTAGGCCTTAAGCTGCCTACTTATGCAACAACCCATTCAGCAGGTATGGACCTCACAGCCGCACTGGAAGAAGCCATAGAAATAGGTGCCGGAGAGCGAGCCTTAATACCAACCGGCCTGGCTATTGCCCTGCCCCATGGTTTTGAAGCTCAAATACGTCCTCGTTCAGGTTTGGCAATTAATCACGGCATTACGGTTCTAAATTCACCGGGCACAATTGATGCTGATTATCGCGGTGAGATTAAAGTAATATTGATTAACCACGGGCAAGAAGCTTTTACAGTTCAGCGCGGTATGCGTATTGCTCAAATGGTTGTTGAACGTCACACTCATGTTGACTGGCAAGTTGTTGAAGATCTTGAAGAAGATGAAGGTCGTGGTGAAGGCGGTTTTGGCTCAACAGGTGTAGAATAACTCTACAACACTATATTTTTCTTTAAAAACCTGTTTTCACTCAGTGCATGATGTCGTATGACATATGACATGGTCGATGCGCTTAAAAAACATGATCCACATCAGGATTTTCAAGATGATCCAGATATATTTGAAGCGCGAATGCAGCGCTTTATGGATCAAGGTCACACCCCTATGATGGCTCAATATAACGTTATCAAAGAGGATCACCCTGATTGCCTGCTTTTCTATCGCATGGGTGATTTCTATGAGCTGTTCTTTGATGATGCTCTGATTGCTTCGGAAATTCTTGATATAACCCTGACAAAGCGAGGCAAATCACAGGACAAAGCCATTGCCATGTGCGGTGTGCCTTATCACTCCTACGAACCATATCTGGCCAAACTCATCAAGTTGGGTCATAAAGTCGCCATATGTGAACAGCAAGAAACACCGGATCAAGCTAAAAAGAGAGTAAAAAAGCAAGGAAAACCTGCTTCAAAAGCACTAGTTCAAAGAAGCGTCATTCGTATCGTGACCCCCGGCACATTAACCGAGGAACCATTACTGGAATCTGGTCGCTCCAATTATATTTGTGCCATATCGGTGCAGAACCAGAATACTGCATTAGCCTGGATGGACCTATCAACAGGGGCATTTTTCACCAAGACTGGCACCATAAATGACCTGGGGTCAGATATTTCTGCTATAGAGCCACAGGAAATACTACTTGAAGAAGACAGTAAAGGGGTCTTTATAAAGAATTTTAATAATCCATCTTTTACAATTACTTATACTGATTACAAAGATTCTGCCCTAAAAGAAGAGCAACTAAACAGATACGACGCGTATAAAAACACCATACTTCCAGCGCTTCAAGATGCCTCAGCGCATGAGGCGCAAGCCATTATAAACCTGACCCGTTATATTGCTTCAACACAAAAGGGTAAACTTCCTTACATAGACAGACCAAAAAAAATTCTGGGCACTGATTACATGTCTATTGATGCTTCTACTCTTCGAAGCCTTGAAATTTTACGAACCATTGATGGTGAGCACACCGGAAGCCTCATTCACGCAATTGATTATACATCCAGCGCTGCAGGCACCCGCTTGTTACGGGATCAAATTTCAAAACCTTTAACAAACATAGAAAAGATTAACGAGCGCCTAGATTATATTGAGTATTTTTGTGCGGATACTATCCTGCGTGATAAAATAATAGAATACATCAAATTATTGCCCGACATGCAGCGAGCCTTATCGCGGCTTACTATAATGCGTGGCACAGCAAGAGATCTATGCGCTATGCGCGATGGTTTAGCTGTGTCTGAAATCATACAATTGGGCCTAAAAAAACAAAATCATCCACTATTTGAAAACCTTACAAAATCCCTGCAGCAAAGTTCGTTTATAAAAATTTTGCACGATGATTTGAAGGCAGCCCTAATGGATAATCCGCCAGCTATAATGAGGGATGGCGGATTTATTCGACCTGACTATAACGCAAAGCTGGATCAACTCAAAGGGATGCGCGATAATAGTAAAGCCTTGATTGCACAGCTTCAAAGTACATACCAGAAGGCAACTGGGATTGAGACACTTAAAGTCAAATACAATAATGTACTGGGCTATTTTGTAGAGGTTAGCTCCAAAAAGGCTGATCCTCTAATGGTTCCAAGTGATAGCAATCCCTTTATACACCGCCAAACCACAGCAAATGCAGTAAGATTTACGACAACAGAATTATCAGAATTTGAGAAGGAATTGCTTTCCGCATCTGACAAATCCATTGCTCTGGAAAATGAAATCTTTGAAAACTTTGTGCAGCAAGTATCTGCACATGCCGATCAGATACAAATTATTGCAGCAGCACTTGCACAAATAGATGTTAGCACAGCGCTATCCCTACTGGCCGAGGACATGAATTATACAAGGCCCGAGATTAATAAGTCCAAAAACTTTGTAATAATTGAAGGACGTCATCCTGTTGTTGAAAAAGCTCTCAAAAAAAAGAGTGACAATTTTGCACTCAATAATTGTACAATTGACAATAAAGACTGTATATGGCTTCTAACCGGACCAAACATGGCAGGTAAATCAACATTCCTGCGCCAAAATGCTCTTATTGCTATTCTTGCACAAGCGGGCTGTTACGTACCGGCCTCTTCTGCGAGCATCGGAGTTATTGACAAAGTGTTTAGTCGTGTAGGCGCCTCGGATAACCTCTCAAAAGGTCAATCGACCTTCATGGTTGAAATGATTGAGGCTGCAGCAATTCTTAATAACGCTACGCAACACTCTCTCGTTATTCTTGATGAGGTAGGGCGAGGCACATCAACCTATGACGGTCTATCCATTGCATGGGCCTGCCTTGAACATCTGCACAATCAGAATAAATGCCGCACAATCTTTGCAACACATTACCATGAACTAACCACTCTTGAAAACAAATTACCGCATATGTCGTGTCACAGCATGCAGGTCAAGGAATGGCAAAAAGATATAATATTTCTGCACAAAATATCATCAGGCGCCGCACAAAAATCATATGGCATCCATGTCGCGAAGCTTGCAGGCTTACCGGAAAGCGTCATTCAAAATGCATCAAAAATTCTTAAGACACTTGAGGAGTTTAATGGCACCAAAAGAGAAATAAATATGGAACTTCCTCTTTTTGCTACACCTATGAACGAACAAAAGGATGATCCATGCATAGAGCAATACAAAGAGATTGGCGAGGCAGTTAAACATCTCGTTCCAGATGAACTTAGCCCGCGAGAGGCTCTGGAAAAACTATATGAGCTAAAGGCACTGTTATCTGACACATGAAATCGCTAAAAGTGTCTTTACTTGACAAGTATCTTATCCTATCACTTTGGAAACAAAACAACCAAACATGAAGTATAGAAATGCCAAAGGATCAAAATTCTATTATTGAAACAGACGTTGTTATTATTGGAGCAGGGCCCTGCGGTTTATTTGCTGTTTTTGAATTGGGCCTACTGGACCTCAAATGTCATTTGATAGATATTCTTGACCGTCCGGGCGGTCAATGTACCGAACTATATCCCGAAAAACCGATTTATGATATCCCAGCTTATCCTGAAATTTCAGGTCAGGCTCTCACCGATAAACTCATGGAGCAGATCAAACCCTTCAACCCCACATTTCATTTCCAGCAAATGGTCGAGAAGCTAGAGCGCACAAATGATGATAAATGGCTGCTCACAACCGATTTAGGCACGTCCTTTAAGGCCACATGCGTCGTTATTGCAGCTGGAGGCGGTTCATTTATGCCCAAAAAACCTCCTATTCCATCAATTGAAGATTATGAAGGAAATTCAGTTTTTTATGCTGTGCGTGAAATGAAAAAGTTCGAAGGTAAAAAAATCATAATCGTTGGCGGTGGAGATTCCGCACTAGACTGGACAATAAATCTACAACCCCTTGCAAAAGACCTGACTTTAGTGCACCGACGGGATGATTTTCGCGCCGCGCCTGACAGCGTCAATAAAATGCGCGGTCTTGTAGCCGCTAATAGGATGAACTTGAAGATTGGTCAGATTAAAAAGCTCGTTGGTTCAAATGGCATTCTTGAAGCCGTTGAAATAGAGAACAGCGAGAAGCAAAATGAGACCATTGAATGCGATGCGCTTTTGCCTTTTTTTGGCCTTACCATGAAACTAGGCCCGATAGCTGATTTTGGTTTAAACCTCGAAAACAATTTAATACCAGTCGATACAGAGAAATTCGAAACGTCCAGTAAAGGAATATTTGCTATCGGAGATATTAACACCTATCCGGGCAAGCTGAAGCTGATCCTCTCGGGATTTCATGAAGCGGCACTCATGTCGCGTCAAGCATTCCGTTATTGTAACCCAGACGCAAAATTGCGTTTTGAATACACAACATCCAGTTCGTCTCTTCAATCTAAGCTTGGAGTGGCTCAATAAAAACGCCCCGATAAAGGGGCGTTTTAACAATTCTCCTAAATATTATGACGAAATTTAATCTTCGTCCAAACCATCAAACAGTGCCGTAGAGATATAACGTTCTGCAAAAGACGGGATAATTGCTATAATCTGCTTACCTTTATTCTCCGGCTTCAAAGCCACTTCTTTAGCAGCCGCAAAAGCCGCACCGGAAGAAATACCGCAAGGAATACCTTCAAGCCTTGCAATTTCACGCGCAGTCTCCAGAGCCACATCGCTACTAACCTTAATAGGCTCATCAATCAGGCTAGTATCTAATATCTCCGGCACAAAACCTGCTCCAATCCCCTGAATTTTATGTGGTGAAGGCTGGCCACCTGAGAGAATTGGGCTTTCTTCTGGTTCTACGGCATAGGTTTTAAACTCAGGCTTTCGGGCTTTAAGCACCTGGGAAACTCCTGTAAGCGTTCCACCGGTTCCAACACCGGAAACCAGAATATCGCATTTCCCATCCGTATCAATCCAGATTTCCTCAGCCGTGGTTTCACCGTGAATCTGGGGATTAGCCTTATTCTTGAACTGACCCGGCATAAAGGAATCCTTATGTTCCTCAAGTAGTTCCTGCGCCTTGGCTATAGCGCCATTCATGCCTTTTTCTTTAGGTGTAAGCACCAACTCTGCTCCATAAAATCTCAGCATTTTTCTACGCTCAATAGACATACTTTCCGGCATAGTCAGTATCAAGCGATACCCCTTATTAGCCGCGACAAAAGCAAGCGCAATCCCTGTATTGCCTGATGTAGGCTCAATCAGAACAGTCTTTCCCGGTGTAATCAAACCATCACGCTCAGCAGCCTCTATCATTGCAAAGCCGATACGATCCTTAACAGAAGCAATTGGATTGAAAAATTCCAGCTTTGCCAAAATCTCTGCCTCCAGCTTATATTTTTCCATAAACTTGGAGACGCGAACCAATGGCGTGGCCCCAATCGTATCAAGAATAGAGTCATAGATATGGCCCCGACATTCGGCATCAGGCTTCAACGGGTTCGGCTCTTCAGTCTTTATTGCAGTAAAGCTCATCTTTTTTCTCCTTTTTAAACGAACTGATTAGTCACCTTCTCCGGCTTCAGGACTAAAATATTGCTTATATTTATTCGGCTTATTCTTTAATTCCTCAGCTTCAGGCATCGGATCCTTCTTAACCGTTATATTGGGCCATTCTTCCGCATATTTACGGTTTACTTCAAGCCACTCATCCGCCTTGCTATCCGTATCGGGCAAAATTGCCTCAATAGGACATTCCGGTTCACATACACCACAATCAATACACTCATCCGGATGAATAACAAGCATATTTTCACCTTCATAAAAACAATCAACCGGGCAAACTTCTACGCAATCCGTATATTTGCATCTTATGCATGCTTCAGTCACGACAAAAGTCATCTTTATTACTACTCCTAGCTATTAATGAGGTTCAAATTAATAAGACGCCATTCTATTGGCAATCCTTATTTTATTGTTTCTGCCCATAACGTTTTTCCAAAAAGGCAAAAATTGCAAGCAATCCTGTATCCGCACCACCTTTTGGCCGTCCGGGCTTACCGTTTTGCTCCCACGCATAAACATCCATATGAATCCATTCAATTGCATTATCAATAAAACTTTGCATGAACAAAGCCGCCGTACTCGCACCTGCTTTGCCTCCTGTACTGCTAATATCGGCAATAGAACTATCCAGATCCTTTTTATAGGGTTGCCATAAAGGCAAAGGCCATACAGGATCACCGGCCATTTTCGATATATTCCGCACCTCATCAAGAGTCTCATCACGATTTGAAAATAAAGCCGGCAAATCATACCCTACAGCTATGCGCGCAGAGCCGGTAAGTGTTGCATAATCAATGATAATCTCTGGCTTTCCTTCACAAGCATAAGTAAGCGCATCGGCAAGAATAAGTCGTCCTTCTGCATCTGTATTGCCAACCTCAATAGTTAGCCCCTTACGGGATTTCAAAATATCCGAGGACCTAAAAGCGTTTCCAGAAATCGAATTTTCTACAGCCGGCACCAAAACCTGCAAATTCACCGGTAACTTCAAAGCTATAATCAAATGCGCCAGAGCAAGAACATGAGCCGCCCCGCCCATATCCTTTTTCATCGTCAACATTAATTGAGAGGGCTTAATATCCAGCCCTCCTGTATCAAAGCAAACCCCCTTCCCCACAAGGGTGATTTTCGGATGGGTTTTCTTACCCCAGTTAATCTCAATAAGGCGTGGACGGTTTTCACTTGCTTTTCCAACTGTATAAATAAGAGGGAAATTCTTCTTTATCAAATCGTTATCTACGACACTCTTAAATACAGCCTTATGCTCATCCGCCAAGGCTTTGGCAACTTTTTCAAGCGCCTGCGGATGCATCTCATTGGCAGGAATATTAACAAGATCCCTCACCAAACATATAGAAGAGACAATAGTTTCAATTCGTTTTGTATTGATTTTAAAATCTTTGTCCAGAACTAGTTTTGGCTTGGTCGTTGCCTTTTTTTTCTTATATTTTGTGAAGCTATAGCAACACAGCCCAAATCCAATATAAAGCCTTTCAAATATTGGCTCGGAAATCTTACAGGGAGATTTCACTTCAAAAGAAAAACTAATAGTCTCCAAAAGTTCTTCAGAAAAATAGCCTTCAATAAATTCACAGATTAAAGCGCCATCTGTATAGCTCACAGAATCATTGATACCAAAATAAATTCTCTGCGCCTTACCGTCTTTGTCAACATGCACAAGCCCCTTCCCGGATTTTGCTTTAAATCCACGCTCAGCACACAAAGCCTGCAATGCTTTGTCTTGCTTGGCCAACCAATCCGGAAATTTACTTTCCTGCACAATCTGAACAGGAATATTTCGCTTTTTCTTACTTTTGGCAAACGGCTTGAAATTTGGTGACGGGACGTCAGACATCTATGAATCTCCTGAAATTTAAGGCAACGAAGTTTATCATGTTTAAAAACACAATCCAGCATTTTGTTATTGAATTCATAGATACAATGTGCGGAAATTATATAAGGATTAAAAGAAATGGTCGGAACGAGAGGATTTGAACCTCCGACCCCTAAGCCCCCAGCTTAGTGCGCTAACCAGGCTGCGCTACGTTCCGATCCGCTCTATTAACTAAGTCCTTGTATGCTATTTGGCAAGATATGTTTTAGTTTTTTTGAAGTTTCCGCTTACTTTCCGTCGAACCATGCCACAAAACGACGCCCGAAATTTGAAATAATGCCGCTTATATCTCCGGGCTTTGACTGTGAAGACAGGTCATTATTGAACGAAAACTCTTCATCCTCAAACTCTAAAGCTGTATGCCCCATAATTTTATCATAATCAGCTTCCTTGTTATGAATCTCGCCCAGTTTAATCATGACACCCTGCTCTTCGGAAGCAAAATCACCATCAACCCAAACCAAATCCCGCGCAAACTCGAAAAATTTAACACGGTCCTTATATTCCGTAATCCCCTTGAACATCAAGACAGGGTCCTGAGCCACCATAACATCCTCTTTCAGGATATTAACCTGAGCATCGGAAAACTCGATATCCTCCAGAATATGCGCCATAAACCCGATTTCCTCGGAAGTAACAACATTATCGGCATGCGCCACAGCAAATAACGTCCGCCACATAAAAAACTGACTATCCGTTACACCTTGATCCATCTTTCAAGCCCTTTATTCATAATAAAAGTCTCAAAATTATAGCAGTTTTTCTTTAATAATAGCAAGCTCTTACCACAATTGTTCTTGATATGTTCTTTGTTTGTGTTTATGTCTGTAACACGCATCATTAATAAAGGCAAAACCCCATGAACAAGGACTCCGGTATCAAATGGCTCTTTCTCGATCTGAACAGTTATTTCGCCAGTGTCGAGCAACAGGAAAATCCTGCCCTGCGGGGTAAACCGGTTGCTGTCGTACCGGCCGATACAGATTATACATGCGCCATAGCTGCCTCTTACGAAGCAAAAGCTTACGGCATTAAAACAGGCACAATGATCGGCGAGGCAAAAAAAATGTGCCCGAATTTACACTGCGTTGTTGCGCAGCACAGACCTTATGTCGAATATCATAACCGCATCATAGAAGAAGTGGGCAAACATATTCCAATCAATAAAATATGCTCTATTGATGAGCTATCCAGCCGCCTTCCCCCTTCTAAACGAAACATAGAGTCTGCACAAATTATCGCAACAAAAATAAAGACAGGGATACAACAAAACATCGGAAGCCATATTAAATGCTCAATCGGCGTTGCCCCCAATTCATTACTAGCAAAAATTGCCTGTGATATGAAAAAACCGGACGGTTTGACGTTCATCAGCCAAGAAGACCTCCCCGGCCCGCTTTTAGGTTTAAACCTCACCGATATTCCCGGCATAGGCTTTAATATGCATAAACGCCTGAATAAATCCGGTATCTACACTATGAAAGATCTTTGGAATACTGACCCCAAACACGCCAGAAAAATCTGGAACAATGTTCAAGGGGAGCGCCTTTGGTACTGGCTGCATGGATATGATTTCGAACCTCCTGAAACCAAGCCGTCTATGATTGGACATAGCCGCGTTCTGGATCCTGAAAAACGGGATTACAATTCTGCGCAGCATATGGCGAGACAACTTCTTCTAAAGGCCGTTTATAGACTACATAATCACACATTAATTGCGCAGCATTTATATTTTTCTGCGCACATAAAAAATGTTGGACGGTGGAATAAGGGAATAAATATTTATGCTACAGACAACATTTTCTTTTTGCTCGAACAGCTTGATGATATCTGGAACATGATGCGCCTTGATTTGCACAAAAACTGCAGTAACATCACAATGCTCAAATTCAAAAAAATCTCTATTTCCCTGCACGGATTAACGCACAAAGAAGACTCAACCAAAGATCTATTCCTGCACAATATAAATGACTCATCCTGCAAAAAGGCGTTAAGAGAACAAAATCTTTTTGCGGCTATGAAGAAACTCCAGAATAAATACAAAAGCGATGTTGTCACTCTCGGTCTGCCGCCCAAGACAAATTCCGGCGATATAGGCACAAAAATCGCCTTTAGCCGCGTACCGGACATAGAGGAATTCTGGAGTGAATAAATGTTTCCTTGAATTGTATTTTCTGCTAGAAACCATGCCATGCAAAAAAATAATAAAGATATTAAACCGATCCACGTTATCGGCGCAGGTTTAGCAGGCAGCGAAGCCGCATGGCAAGCCGCTCAGATGGGGGTTCCTGTTATCCTTCACGAAATGCGCCCACAAAAGCAAACCAATGCCCATCAAACAGGCTATTGCGCCGAACTTGTATGCTCCAACTCTTTTCGTTCCGATGATGCAGAGCATAACGCGGTAGGCTTGCTACATGCCGAAATGCGCTTATTGGATTCCCTGATTATGGAGCAGGGCGATAAAGCCGCAGTGCCCGCCGGAGGCGCTCTTGCTGTGGACCGTGATATATTTGCAGAAAACGTAACCAAAGCCCTACAAAACCACCCTTTAATCACTATAGATTACAGTGAAATTACAGAGCTTCCCGATGCCTCGTGGGGTCAGGTTATTATTGCTACAGGCCCTTTAACCTCTGATCCTCTGGCTCAGGCCATACGCGCAGAAACCGGAGAAGATACTCTGGCCTTTTTCGATGCCATAGCCCCTATTGTTCACGCCGAGAGCATCAATATGGACATTGCATGGTTTCAATCCCGTTACGACAAAGCCGGACCATCCGGCACAGGAAAAGATTACCTCAACTGTCCGATGACAAAAACGCAATATGAAGATTTCATTGATGCACTTTTATCTGCACAATATGCCGAGTTTAAAGACTGGGAGAAAGACACTCCCTATTTTGAAGGGTGCATGCCTATTGAAGTCGCTGCGTCACGCGGAAAAGAGACTTTGCGCTTTGGTCCAATGAAGCCCGTTGGACTGACCAACCCCTATAGCGATGAGCCACCTTATGCCGTTGTGCAACTGCGTCAGGATAATGCCCTTGCGACGCTTTATAATATCGTAGGCTTTCAAACCAAAATGAAATACGGCGATCAGGTTAAAGTCCTGCGAATGATCCCCGGCCTTGAAAACGCAGAATTTGCAAGACTTGGCGGATTACATAGAAATACCTTTATAAACTCACCCATTCTTTTAGACGAAACGCTCCGTCTTAAAACAAAACCCCACATCAGGTTCGCCGGACAAATTACAGGGTGCGAAGGATACGTCGAAAGCGCATCAATTGGACTAATTGCGGGTCGCTTTGCCGCATGCGACGCACTTGGCCTTGAGCCTAAAAGACCACCTGAAACTACTGCAATTGGATCGTTAATAGGTCACATCACAGGCGGCGCACGCGCCGAAACCTTTCAACCAATGAACATCAATTTTGGTCTCTTTCCTCCTTTGGGAAAGGATAAATCCTATGCAATATTACCCAATGGAAAGCGCAAAAGGAAAAAAGGGAAAGATAAGAAAAAAGCTTATTCTGATCGTGCTTTGCATGACCTTGAGCAACTGTACATCAGTGAAGAAACATATAGGACTAAGAGACATGCCTGAGAAAAAAGGTGAAACCGTAATTTTATTGCATGGTATTTTGCGCAGCAAAATGGACATGTATCCGATTACCAAATATCTGGAAGGTAAGGGTTACGATACGCTCAATATCCTCTATCCCTCTCGTCAGCAGAGCCTTGAAGAACTCACAAATTTTATCCATGAGAAAATTCAGACTACAGATCATTGTTTGGAAAACAAGGAACTGCATTTTGTTACCCACTCAATGGGCAGCCTGATTGCACGCTATTATATAACTATTCATAAGCCCGAGAATCTTGGCAAAGTCGTTATGTTAGGGCCGCCTAATACAGGCAGTGAATTTGCCGACTTTCTTTCTGAAACAAAAATTATTGCGCCGCTTTTCAAACATATTTACGGACCGGCAGGACAACAACTGCGAACAGATTACACACATATCGACAAAGACATTACTTATCCGCTCGGTGTAATTGCAGGAAACATGTCAATAAACCCTCTCGCCCCTTGGGTTTTGCCAGGTGAACATGACGGCATTGTGCCCGTAGAGCGCACAAAGATCGAGGGCATGACCGATCATATTGTTGTACAAGCCACCCATTCATTTATGATGTTTAACCCAAAGGTAATGGGACAAATCCATCACTTCCTTGAATATAATAAATTCAAGACTATTGATCAGAACTAATCTACTGGAACACCCGGAAGCTGCTTGGCAGAGCGCATAGCAAGAGATGATTTTACAGACGTCACATTTGGTGCACTCGTCAATTCATTCGTTAGAAAGTCTTGATACTCATCCCAGCTTTTTGCAACAATTTTCAGAATAAAATCAACTTCACCTGCCAGCATATAGCATTCACGCACCAAACTCATTTTGGAAAGGCGGCTTTCAAAATCCTTCAGATCTTTTTCAGCTTGGGACGACAGCCTGACCATTGCAAAAACCGTGACCCCATAGCCCAAAGCTGTACTGTTGAGCTTTGCATGATACCCCTGAATATAACCTGACTCTTCAAGAGCACGGACCCGCCTAAGACATGGTGGCGCGGAAATACCAACCAGCCGCGCCAGCTCTACGTTTGTAATACGTCCATTATTTTGCAGAATATCGAGGATTTTTTTATCTATTTTATCAAGTCTTGTTCGTTTCATTTTAATTATTTTTTTTCCGCCTAATTAGAAAAACAAGAATAAACAGTCAACGCAACTTATATAGTCATTTTCTTATTTATTGCTTGCACAAACTGCGGCACTATATAAGTATGCCCCACATAAAATGCAAGTATTTTTTATAATATCCTGTTAAATCTTATGTTCAAAATTAAGAGAAATGGCACTTAAACAAAAGACAATCTGGATTCTAACCGAAGGCCTCATTGGCACAGAAAATCCTTGTAAAGGTGTCGCACAGGACCTTGGCATCATTCCTGACATAAAACAAATTTCACTAAAACAGCCATGGAAAACATTATGTCCCTATTTAGGTTTTGAAACACAAAACAGTTTTGTACCTGCGCTAGAACCCCCATGGCCGGATATACTTATTACAAATGGACGCAAAGCTATCGCGGCAGCACGATACATCAAAAAGCAAAGTCAGGGGCAAACATTTACGGTCCACCTCCAAAACCCCAGAGTTAAAGCACCGTTTCTAGACCTTATTGCCGCACCCGCCCATGACAGGGTCAAAGGCGCCAGTAGTTTTGAAACCATCGCTACACCAAATATGATTACTACAGACTTACTGGAAAATGCCAAAGCCAGTTTTCCTGATTTAAAAAACCTACCC
>JAOUOR010000013.1 GCA_029880245.1 Alphaproteobacteria bacterium | reverse complement strand
GGCAATCTTCCCAAGACAATAAAGCGCAAACGGATCGCGGGAGAAATGGACTATATCCAGCGTGCCATCCGCATAATCCAGCGCATATATGCGGCTTAGGGGCAGGAGGCTGGCGAGCAGGGCGCTCAGGACCAATATGCCTGGCCCGATAAGCTGTAAAATCTCCATATCCGGTCCGATGGCGAGTGGAAATAGGGTGGCGATGATAATAAAAAAAGACGGTGTTACAAGGAATTGCAATGATCTTTTAAGATCAAGCTTTAGGTTGAGTTTTAATGTGGCGATGAACAGGGTCATGACTTCATTTTATAGCCAGTAAGGCATAAAGTCACCAAGGAAACGACTATAGAAAAAACCACAGAGGTTAAGGAGTCTTAAAAGAGGTAAAAGAGAAAAACTCTTTTACCTCATACGTGCTCTTTTATCTCTGTGGTATAAATTTTGCCTGCGGCGCTTTGATATTGTGTGGTTTAATTTCTATGCGCTTCCATATTCAGCATCATGGCATCCCCGAAAATCTCCGGCTGGTGGGTGGCTATGACGGTCAGGCCGCCGTTCTTTTTATGAAATTCGAGTTTATTCAGGAGTAATTCTATCCCGCCGCGATCAAGGTGGGTTGTCGGCTCGTCCAGCAACCAAAGCGGGCGGCTTTTACTTTCCAGCAGGATCATCAGCAATCGGCGCTTTTGGCCCGAGGACAGCATATGTACGGGGTAATCCCCTAAATCTTGTAAACCGTATTTGCCAAGCAGATCATCTGTCCCGCATTCGGATGTGATGTTCAGGGCAGCGTGCAGAAAGGCCAGATTATCCGAAAGAGATAATTCGGGCTTTAAGGGTAAATCCTGAGAGAGGAACAGGATTTTATGGCTTAGATCCTGTGCGGGAGCGTTGTTCCACAGTAACGCTCCATTGCTGAAAGGGATCAGGCCGGAGATATTACGCAGGAGCGTCGTCTTGCCCGAGCCGTTATGTCCCGTCAGCAAAAGCGTGTCACCGGATTTAAGCTCGAGGCTTATACCCTCGTAGATGGTGTGATCGCCGCGCGTGCAGGCCAAGTCTTTGCCGATAAGTGTATTCATTTCTAAAGATTTATAGAGGAAAGAGGGATGTTGGCAAGAGGGGATAAAGAAAAACCGCCGCTCCTTATTGGCGGGGAGCAGCGGTGTTATATATCAAGCGAGTAAAGTAACCAGAGTATCCAGAGATTCTTTAGAGGAGTACATGAATTCCTAAAAATATCAGACATTTAAGTCTCTGTATAATCTATCCTTCTAATATGCGCGTCAAATGTGGCGAAAAAATGGATTTTTCCTGCTATTTTTAGGGTTTTACACAGGTGATTTATCGTCATTCTCATTTGTTTTTAGAGGATAGCTCTGCGTGCTCTGTAGTTTTTTTACCGTCGTCATCACCTGAATGTCGAAGACATTCTAAGGTGATCCATAATTCTCTGGATTCCCCTAGAATTTTACTTTGTAAAATTCGGGGAATGACGAGAGTGGGAACCTTATCAGATCCTGATTGGCATCAGGATGCAAAAGCAGGGCGCGGGGGTGACGCAAGTGGACAGAATGTTTGACATAAGGTTTTGGGTATGATTAAATGTCAGGGAATTCATAATTATATCAGGCGTGTTGGAAAGGAAAAGGATATGTCGGAAAAAGAAAAAGGTACCTTAGAGAGTATTGCCAGTATTGGGGTTGATCATCGTAGAGTTGTTGATGAGCGTGCTGCGGAGGCTGTTGATAAGCTTGCTGGTGTGCAAGGAACGCCAGAGCAGGCGGCGAAGATTGCTCGTATTGGGGAAGAGCGTAAAGGTCCTACATCGGAGGATGTGCATAAACTTGCTGCTGTGCAAGGAACGGAAGATGAGGCCACCAAGGCGATTGGTGAAATTGGGTGCTGGCAACCCTAACCTTAGGTTAGAAATTAAAATCAAAATACGAAAAATGAATGAAAGACCCGCTTTTTGGCGGGTTTTTTGTTGCTGTTGTGTGATGTTACCGTCATTCCCGATAGTGAAGCGGAGCTGAGCGTTATTCGGGAATCCAGCATTTAATTTGTGCAAGCTTTGCTTGCGGCTTTACTGGATCCCTGCTTTCGCAGGGATGACGAGAGGGGATGCAGGGATGGCGAAGGTGGCTGCGGGGATGACGGGGGCAGGCGCGGGGAGCTGTGGGGATGACGAGTGTGGAGGCCTTATCGGATTCCTCCATGCGGGCTACGCCCTTAGTCGGAATGACAGGAGTAAAATTACACGTGCATCCTGACGAAAGTCAGGATCCCTTTGCCACCCTTATGAGATCCTGATTGTCATCAGGATGCAAAAACGGGGCGCAGGGGTGATGATTGGGTAAAAACGCCCCTTAAAATACCTTAAAAATACCCGTTAATACCTTAAAAAGTGACCCCTAAAATTTTATCTAAATTGCATATTAAGTCCTTGATATAGAACAACAAACTATTAGTTCGGATTTTATGTATAATTAAATACCTGTTTACCTTCCGGGCCTAGTATGGGGCTACTGAGGGAGTAAAACTAATGGGTACACAAAGAGCTTATGCTGAAGAACAACAAAAAGTTGCTCTGGTCACAATTTCCGGTCTAATGAGTGAATTGCAAAAACTGGCTCCCCATCCGGATCGCCCACAATATCAGGGGCCTTTATTTCTTATGAATAATGCAGCGTTTAAACAAGCCGGTGAGCATGACGGGATGCTCGGCATGATGATTATGGAGGCCATGATCGGGAGTGCTTTTGCCGAGGCTGCCTCCGAGAGTTTTGGTGAGTGGATAGGGCAGTTTGATGCTGCGGCGGCTCTGGAGTGTTACAGCACGTATATTACGGATGTAGAAGGGGCAGCCCAAAGGAATGCTGCGCACGGGCAGGGGACTTTGGCGCGTATGTCCGGCACCTCCATTTCAAACAGCTTTAACATGCGCGTGACTTTGGATGAGGGGATGCAGGCCTTTCTGGATGATCTGCCAGAGCGCATGAAAATCGAGCAAACTATGGCTTATTACCTGAGGCTATATGAGGATGCTTGTAATCTTCAAGAGCAATTCCAAATGCAGCCATGTGTTGCGGCCTAAATAGATACCCCCTCCACAAGCAGTGAGTATCGGTTACGTCATTACCCGCCTGTTACACGCTTTATGCGTGTGACTTGTGCGGGTAATCCATAGATTGCACGGACAAGCCGTGCAATGACGAAAACGCCTCTAGGGGCGGGGAATAAATCCCGAAGAAATTTATCACACAACCATATCAAAAGAAGACCCGCTTGCGCGGGCCTTTTAATTCATCGTCTTTGGTTGATTTTTAATTCAATTAAAGATTGGGTTCATTGTTCCCATTTATAACGGCTTCAACCTTCTTCTCATCCATATTATGCTTTTTCCTATAGTCAAGGACCTCTTCAATCTTTTTAAAAACCTCTTTAACCTTACCTTGATACTCTGATGATCCTTTATATTCTTGCGTGATGGTATAGTCTAAAAATTCTTTTCTAATATTCTTAATCTCTTCGGTAGCCTGTTCTCCCTTACAATCTTTTAATATCTCCAATGCCTGCAAAGTAACTATTCCGTGTCCGCCCCCAATACGGCCAATCATGCCGATCGCCATTTCTACACCACCCTTATATCTATGATCTTTCGTGCGCTCGGCTAATTCCTCCAATATGTTTTCCAATGCGCCTTCGCCCATTAGCCTTCCAAACACATGCCCAATATTGCCATACTCATAGGTAGACCACGCATCCTTACGATCTTTTAATATCTCCAGCATTATTTTCTTGGTAGCTACTCTATCATCACGATACTTTAATATCTTCAGCGCCGCCTCTTCAATGATCTCATGTCCACGCTTGTCCTTATGTTCACGCACAATGCGAGCAATCGCCTCGGTGCCTTTTATTCTATCATTCTTCGTATATTTTTTACCTTCTGTAGATTCTGCACCTTCCTTACGCTTATCTAATTCCTCCAGCACCGCCAGAGCTGTTTTTTTGCGCTTGCTTCTATCATTAAGTGCTATATCTAAAATTTCGCTGGTTGATTTAGTCGATAAATCCGGTAAAGAAAAATTTCCTGACATAATCTCCGCCTTTCATACACGCCTGAGATTGTTATAAATTTCCGGCATCTAACCACACACGCAACCTTATGTCAAACATAATGACCTACCCCTCACCCTGATGCTAACGCATCTTCCCTCTCCCCACGAGGAGAGGGATTAAGGGAGAGGGGATTCAACTGTGATAATAAAAATAAAACATTATTCTCCGTTTAGTGATATATGTTATGATGACGTTCTGATGTTGACGACGATCTCTATCATATTGGACTAAAATGAAAATCAACGTTTCCTTGCTCCGCGAGAAATTCGTAATCGAAGAAGAGCAGCCCGACGATACAGAAAAAGTTTTGAAGATTATTGCGCCGAGCAATCGTCTGCCTCTGCACTTGCAATCGGGAGATGATAATGCCGAAGAGTTTGTCGTGCGCGCCAATACGATGCAGCTTTGTATTCGCTTTGCGTCGCAAATTGTCAAGGAATACGAGCAAAGCGGGCCGCTTTTCCATCGTGTGGATGGAGATGACTGGCTGGTTTTGTGGGATGAATCCTTAAGTGATTATGAGCGTAAATATAATGATTCGCGCTGGGTGTGTGTGTATTATAACGGCAAACCGATTTATTCTCACGGGGATCGTCATCCTTTTTTCGATGTGATTGAAAAATGTGACGTTGTGAATAAGGGTAAGTATGAAGACTCTATCGATATGGCTAAGCAGGCTTTTGGTGCGGCGGGTAAGAATGTCAGGATTGATTACGATAGTAACGTGGCGCTGGTTTCGGAGTTAAACCAAAAAGGAGGGCGTTGCGGTATGATCTTGCGCTCGCCTAAGCATACGGTAACATTTAATTTTTATATTAAAGTCGATAAAGGTTCCGGATATTACCATCTTCGTAACGCTCAGATTCTTTCTGCTGCTGCTGCGTTCATCGAAGGGACACAGCTTTGTTTTACGATTGGAACAAATAAGGCTAAATTGAAATTTGATCTTATCCGGCAATATTCACCTGAGTATCAAGAGATGAAAGAGGGGTTAAGACAAATCCAGCGCATTGAATCAGAAATCAGTGTCATGGAAAACAGATATGAGATTCGTTATCGGCCCGAAAAACCTATTTTCAGGAATATGATTCAGGAATCAGAAGATAGCATGGAAAAGTATCTGAGGAGTGGATAAGGATCATTTTTTTCCAGATAGTTTACTGATTTTATTTGCCTATGATTCTAAAGGCGCTATATTACTGGGCGCAAAGGTAATTCTTGCAAAATATGATTTTAGATGAGCGGGGTGTTTATGAATATGAAATCAATTTTTGGCCTCTTTTCTTGCTTTTTTTTGTTTGTCTTTTGTGTGTCACCTGCCGGTGCGGAAGAGTATGGAAAACCAAAGCTCTATAGGCTGGATTGTGGTTCTATCGAGGTTTTGAATCTCAATGTATTTTCTGATACGGATCAATATGTCGGGCAGACAAAAACACTGGTGAGTTCTTGTTATCTCATCAATGCCGGAACAAATTGGCTGTTGTGGGATACGGGATTGCCCTCGGAAATTGCGAAAGAGGAAGACGGTCAAAAAAACGAAAGTTTCCATCTGAAAGTTACTAAAACAATTGTCGAACAACTGGATTCAATAGGGTTGGTGCCGGAGGATATAACCCATGTAGCAATTTCTCACGGGCATTTTGATCATACCGGAAATATAGAGGCGTTTCCTAATGCGACTATAATTATGCAACAGGCCGAATATGATCTTTTTACGAAATATACGGATATAGCTAAGGCTAATCATTTTAATGACAAAACAATCGAGTTTTTTAGCAAGAAGGAAAATCAGGCCAAAGTTAAGCCGATAACTAAGGATTATGACTTTTTTGGAAATGGTCGGGTTAAGGCTATTTCTCTGCCCGGTCATACGCCGGGGCATATGGCTTTGAAGATTGATCTGGTGAATAGCGGGACTGTGATTTTATCGGGAGATCAATGGCATTTTATTGAAAACCGTGTCAGTAACGGCGTTCCAAGTCTTAATTCTGATCGCGTGCAGACTTTGGCATCATCGGACAGGCTGAACAAGCTGGTGCAAAATACGGGAGCCAAGCTCATTATCCAGCATGAACCTACGCATGTGGAATTACTGCCGGCTTTTCCGGAATTTCTGGATTAGCTGCCACAAAAAAGGACGGGCCGAAAGGCCCGCCAACAAAATGGGGGTGGAGATACCTCGTGGTAAACTCAAATATCGTTTGCTCTACGCAGCATTAGCGATTTTACGCAGAACATAGTGGAGAATCCCGCCATTACGGAAGTACTCGAGTTCATCAAGTGTATCAATACGGCAAAGTAATTTAATGTCTTGCTCTGAGCCGTCAGCATAGTTAACTGTCATGGTAATTTCTTTTTGTGGCGATAAGTTTTCGGATATATCTTTGATGTTAAAGCGTTCATCTCCCCGTAGATTCAATGTCTTCCGGTTTTTTGCGCCTGTGAATTGAAGGGGAAGGACGCCCATACCAATCAGATTGGATCTGTGGATGCGCTCAAAACTTTCGGCAATCACGGCTTTCACGCCCAGTAATCTTGTTCCTTTGGCGGCCCAGTCGCGCGATGAGCCTGTGCCGTATTCTTTTCCTGCGATTATCACAAGTGGCTGACCTTCAGCCTTGTATTTTACGGCCGCGTCATAGATGCTCATTTGTTCGCCTGAAGGGACATGTTTGGTGAAGCCGCCCTCAACATTACTCAGCATTTCGTTTTTGATGCGGATATTGGCGAAAGTCCCTCTGGACATAACTTCGTCATTACCACGGCGGGAGCCATAGGAGTTAAAGTCTTTCGGATCTACGCCCTTGCTTTGCAGGTATTTTCCGGCCGGGGAGTCGGCTTTGATTGAACCAGCCGGGGAGATGTGGTCTGTGGTGACTGAATCTCCGAGGATTGCCAGTGCATAAGCGCCGATGATATCAGGCACAGGGGCCGGATCATTGGACATACCGGTGAAGAAAGGCGGATTTTTGACGTAAGTTGAGGCCGCATCCCAGCTATAGGTCTGGCTTGAGGCTGCGCCGCCAATGGCTTGCCATTCTTTCGGACCTTTGAATACATCAGCGTAGCGGCTCAAGAACATCTCTGATGTCAGACAATCACGCACTGTATCTGTGATTTCCTTATTCGTCGGCCAGATATCCTTCATATAGACATCACGTCCGTTTTTATCCTGTCCGATCGGGTCATTATACATATCCACGCGCATAGAGCCTGCAATGGCATAGGCCACCACGAGAGGAGGGCTGGCGAGGTAGTTTGATTTTACATGCGGCGAGATCCGTCCTTCGAAGTTTCTGTTGCCTGATAGGACTGATGTAACGTTTAAATCGCCATCTTCAACGGCTTTGGCAATGGGCGCCGGCAATGGGCCGGAATTTCCGATACAGGTCGTACAGCCATATCCGACTGTGTTAAAACCGAGTGCATCGAGATGTTCTTGCAGGCCTGACTTTTCAAGGTAATCGGTCACGACTTGTGAGCCGGGGGCCAGAGATGTTTTAACCCAAGGTTTAACGGTAAGACCCAGTTCATGCGCTTTTTTAGCGACTAATCCGGCGGCGACCAGTACATCGGGGTTTGATGTGTTTGTACAACTTGTAATTGCAGCAATAACAACGTCGCCATTTTCAAGCTCGTAATCTGTGCCTTCAACGGCTACGGATTTGTGATCGGGGACCAGTTCTTCGAATGCAGAAGCGGCTTTTGACAAGGCAATGCGGTCCTGCGGGCGCTTTGGTCCTGAAATCGCAGGTTGGATGCTTGCAAGATCAAGTTCCAGCGTGGTTGTAAATACAGGATCTGGCGTATTGGCATCGCGCCACATGCCTTGTTCTTTGGCATAAGCCTCGACAATATTTACGCGGTGATCATCGCGGCCTGTGAAGCGTAAGTATCTGAGGGTTTCCTCGTCTATCGGGAAGAAGCCGCAAGTTGCACCGTATTCCGGGGCCATATTGGCGATTGTAGCCTGATCGGCAAGGGTCAGGTGATCAAGGCCATCCCCGTAAAATTCCACAAACTTACCCACAACACCCAATCCACGGAGCATCTCGACTACACGCAAGACCAGATCTGTGGCGGTTGTGCCTTCTTTCATTTTTCCGGTCAGTTTAAAACCGACTACTTCGGGGATTAACATCGAAACAGGCTGACCCAGCATGGCGGCTTCGGCTTCTATGCCTCCCACGCCCCAGCCGAGAACGGCCAGACCATTGACCATTGTTGTATGGGAATCCGTGCCCACAAGTGTATCAGGGTAAATAACCTGCGAGCCCGGATTATTCTCATCTTCTTCCATCCAGACGGTTTGTGCCAGATATTCGAGATTAACCTGATGGCAAATCCCGGTGCCGGGCGGCACAACACGGAAGTTATTGAAAGCATCTTGTCCCCAGCGCAGAAAGCTATAGCGTTCGCCATTGCGCTCGAATTCTTTTTCTACATTGGCCTGAAAGGCTTTGTTTGTACCAAATTCATCTACCATCACCGAGTGGTCAATGACCAGATCAACTGGACTTAAGGGGTTTATTTTCTGTGCATCGCCGCCAAGGGATACCATGGCTTCACGCATTGCGGCCAAGTCCACGACGGCGGGAACACCTGTAAAATCCTGCATCAGAACGCGGGCAGGGCGGTAGGCAATTTCATGGTTTGATTTCTTGCTCTTTAGCCAGTCTGCAATAGCTTTAATATCTTCGGTTGTAACGCTTTGCCCGTCTTCAAAACGCAAAAGGTTCTCCAGAAGGACTTTGAGCGTATAGGGCAGACGTGACACATCGCCAATTTGTTTTTCAGCCTCTTTAAGGGAGAAATACTCGTAGTCCTTACCATCTACGGTAAGGGTTTTACGAGTCTTGAGAGTATCTTGTCCTGTTCGGGTCATGGCTTGAAACCTTTAGTTGAGAAATTTCTTTTAGCAAGGATTGCTTTTGCAAAGAGATTCTATACTATTAATGGTAATTGGTTAATAAGGAAATTAGTTATGAGATGTGTTTTTTACGAAATGTCCTGACTGATAGAAATAAAATACAGATTAATGCTCGGTTCCTTTAGTGCCGGTTTTATTGGGAATAACACACATGGATTCTCCGGCCTCAAACCCTTTGAGCAGGGCGTCGATCTCCTCTTGTGATGAGGCGCGCTGTACCTTTTCTTCCACAGCATGTTCGTCCGGTTTAACATCAATGCCAAGTTTCTCGAAGGTCGAAGAAATGCGGCTTTCGATGTCATGTAAATTATTAAGTGTATTTCTTATCCGTTGACCGGTGAGATCCTGAAACGTACAGGCCATAAGGATTTCCTGAATATCCTTGCGGATTTGTTGTTTCATATTGGCCTGATTGTCACTATTGCTCCACTTGGAATCATCATCCAAATAGGTGGAAATGCGGTCTGCAGCATCAAGAATTGTATTGGCGGCATTTTCAGTGTCTTCAATGACGGCTTCTAATTGTACGCCGGAATTGGCAGCAGATTGCCCATCGCCGTGATAGGAAATAGCGCTGATGACCTCAAGGATTTCAGTGAATTTTTTGGCTATGCCGCTTTCGGCCATATCGACTTGCTGGGCGGTGGCATTGACTTCCATGGATAGTTCATCAAAACGGCGTTTGATAAAAGTATCCATTGTTTCAAGTTTTTCTTCTAATGCTTTGATTTCACTGGTTTTTGACATTATTCTGCGTTGCCCTTGCGAAGTTGTTGAATTCGTAATTATGCATTTGGATATGCACGGTGCCATTCTACGATGAATTCATTAACAAAATCCTACTATAGTTGTTTGCATTTACTTTGTGACAGTGTTGCTTCGCTCCTTATGTAGGTTAACTACACGTCGTCGCTTGCGCCTTGTCACAAAATAAAGCCAAACAACTATATGGCAAAGGGTATACAGTGGTATTCTATAGTTATTCCCGATAGTGAAGCGAAGCTGAACGTTATTCGGGGATCTAGCGCAATATGTGTGCAGGCTATGCCTGCACGCTTTACTGGATCCCCGCCATTTAACCTGCCTTCGCTAAAGCTTCGGCAGGCGCGGGGATGACGGAGGGGGAGGTCTTACGAGATTCCTCCATGCGGGCTGTACCCTTAGCCGGAATGACAGGAGTAAAATTACACGTGCATCCTGACATAAGTCAGGATCTCTTTGCTGTTCTTATCAGATCCTGATTGACATCAGGATGCAAAAACGGAGGCGGGGATGACGATGGAAAAAATATTAAAAAACAGGCAACATTTTTAGCTTTTGACGGGCTGGTAGAGGTCAAATACGTCAACAATCTCAAGAATCTGTTCTATTTCTTTTTTGCACTGAGTAGCATGTTGTTTTGTGGTGACGGGAACATGGATATCCGAGGCCTCGAACATGTCCTTATCATAGGGCAGCATTATGAAGATATATTTATTTCCAAAGAATACGGCGGTTAAGGGGGCATTATCAAAAATTTCGGAAGCTTCGGCGAGTTCTTTGAGTAAACGATCGCCAATAATTAGTTCTGCACTATCGGGTTTGGTTGAATAAATCGTAAATTTGTCCCATTTCGGGTCACTGGGGGCGATATGGACCTGTTGCATGGTTTTCCAGCGCGTTTTGGAATAAGCTTTGACCATTTTGTTATTGGCGGTAACGATTGTGTGACCGTCAATAACGTCAGCCGGAGTTTCCAGCAGGACAAATATTCCGTCAAAGACCTGACCGGTTTTATAGGTTTTGGAATAAAGGCGCGCTTCGGAGAAGATGACTTTGACGCCCTTATACATGCCCATAAAGCAATCCTCGGCCTCGTAGCGATCATGGGCCGGAAGGACGGCCAATTTTCCTAGGATTTTGGAGCTGACGCCTCGTTTTGGATAGAAGCTCAGGCCGTTAATGGCTTTGGCGAGTTTGGGCATAAAGATTTCTTTGTGCTCGCGCACATATTTTTTCAAGGGTAAGTCCGCCCATTTATAAAGAAGAACAGAAGGGGCCAAGGAGAGTGCTATGGCGATCAGGCCCTCGATTATTTTGCCTTCCATCAGGAAAAACCAGCCAAAAGCCGCAATGCCAATGAATATCAGGGCTATGCTGGCATTCATGGCGATAAAGCCCCGTGTACGCATTTGTTTCATGCGGTGCAGGCGCGTATCTTCGGATTCTTGTATCAGGGCTTCGAGTGTCTTGTTGAAACGTGTGTCGTCAACGCGGTTAAGTTCGCCGAGTTCAACGTGTTCTTCTTGGGGGGACTCATCTGTTTTTTGTTCTTTGCTCATAAGACTATGATCTAACCAGATCAGGTCTTTAAGTGCAAGAATTAATGGGAATGACTATAGTAATGTTTGAGGTAGTCTTTAAGTGCTATAGCCAGCGGCGGACGGTTTTTTTGTAAGTTTCGTATTCTTCACCGAAGCGGCGTTCAAGGTAGGCTTCTTCCGGTGTGATGACAAAGCGGCGGACGATGTAGATCATGGGGAGGAGCAGGGGGAGGCCCCAGACAATATCAAAGATAAAAACTATGCCCAGATAGAGCGATATAAAAGCCACATATATGGGGTTGCGGGACATGCAATAAGGCCCGTCAGTGACTAGGGTAGAGGTTGGTTTTTTTGGGTTAAGTGCTGTGGCGGCATTGATAAAGCGCATCACACACCATGTCATAAGCCCTGCGCCGAAGCTAAGGCCGGTCAGGCCAAGGACAAGCTGTGCGCTCCAACGAAAGAGATTAGCGCCCATGAAAATTTCCAGAATTACAGCCAATATTAAAAAGCTGCCAAAAATAAAAGGCGGTAAGATTTTTACATCGGCGTGGTCTTCTGATGTTTCAAATTGCGCGTCAGAGGGGCGCAGATCTTCGGGTATATTATCTTGGCTGTGATTAATTTCCATGGCCTAGATTAGATCACTGAACATGCTCTTTTTCAAGCCGCTTTTTTACGAAGGTGTTTTGGCGTATTTTCATTGGCTTTCTTGTCACTGTAAAACAGTTTCTGGAAGTTTTCTGCATGGCGGCATAAATTGGTAAGCCTTAGCGTATTATCCTTGAGCGAATTTTCAATGGGCGGGCGGATAATATTGATCACAAAGGCATGGGTCCATATATCCATCAGGCCGGGTTTGTTCTGTCCGAAAAACCATTGGTTCTGGCCCAGAAAATCGGAAAGAGACTTAAGCATGGAGGCGCCAATCATGTAGACTTCCTCTTGATTGCGTTGTCCTGTACCTTGTGCGTAAATAGTTCTGATGGTTTTCATCCGGATATAGCTTGCCGCGATATTCGCAAGAAAAGCAGGGTTGCCCGAGAAGAAAAGGGGTTTTATAACTTTCCAGCCATTTTCATCTTGCCAGCGGGAATAAATCACAGGCCAGTAAAGGCCTTCATCAAGCATAGTGCAGAAGGCTTTGGAGGTGGCTCTTTGCTCTTTGGTTAGGCCTTTATCCATATCAATGTTCCGATCGCGGGATAGTCGCTCTATGATCAGGGTCGAATCGCCCATAGTTTCACCATCCTCCAAAATAATATAGGGAATCTTTTTCCCAAGGGGCATTGTAAAGGTGGTTTTAAGATCAAAATTCCGGGTATCGAAAGGGATGTTATTTGCCCGAAGGAAATTTTCAACTTTAACGCAATACGGGCTAGGGTCAGCTATGTCCCATTGAGTACCGAATTTCTGTAATGTGAGGGGCATGTCCTCTCCTTGTAACAACTTTTTTCCAATTGCAATACAGGCTCAGGACCATACGCACGAAAAATATCGCTGTATGGCTATAATAATGCTTGACGTCCACAACCAAGGCGCCTATATAGGGCACATCCCGGCTGTCCTTCCCCCCACACACACTCCCTCAGGCAGTCGGGAATTTTTTTCCCGAATACTTGTGCCGTAAGGAAATATGCATCATTCATATGACCAGCCCGTAATTTTTAACTCAGAATTACTCTATGATTTATTCTGAAATTTCATATGTGACAACGTATAATTTTGTCTTCTCACTACCTTCAGGCGTGTCTGCAAAAGCAAGCGCCGTTTCGTTTATATCCTTGGTAGTGTCATACTCATTTTCAGTGAGTATATTAACTGGGGCCATGATAATGCGTCTTGCTATACCGCACCCATTTAACAATCCGCAGCATAATACAAAAATAATAAGTTTTGAATAGGAAAATTTCATATTTTTAACGTCCTGCTTTTCGTCCATATTTTGCTGCTTGATTGTTAAAGACATTTTGCCATTGTTTAGCGGTGTTGCTCTCGCATGAGGAAAGCAGGAACAGTGCAAAGCCAAGAAATACGATAAAAATGGGCGTCTTATGCATAAACGCAATGATATATGATTTCTTTAGTAAAAAGAAAGCCGAATTTACATGTTTCAGGTGTATTTATCTGTTTGGGATTTAATTCCCCGCCCGGTGGGGCGGGGAGTGAGATCATTTAAGCGTTTGCCATGTCTTTTTGATGGACACTTTCACCATTGGCCCATAAGGCGTGATTGATCGTAGAGACCAGCATTTTAAGATAAGGGGCAACAGAGCTGTTTCCCTTGCTTTCTTTTTCTAAACGCTCATAAACTGCGTCGCGCTTGTCTTTGGAGTTCGAACTTTCCAGTTCCTGCACGGTAAGAAGGGTTTTGATCCTTAATGTTTCAAAGTCCGTGTTTTCTTCAAGAAAACTTTTTTGGGGGGTGGTAACACGTTCAAAATGACGTTCAATATATTCTGGAAATGATTGATTCATAGTCCACTCCTTATACACAGTTATGTAAAAATATTAATATTAAATATTAAGGTATTTCAGTGGTTTAATAAATACCCGTAGTTGTTTATTAGGTATATAAAAAGGCTGTTTTTGGGTGTATTATGTATATAAAATATGCTGTGATTTGTATCTTTTGTATGGATCTGGATTTTTGATCAAAATCAAGTGATATTTGTGTCTAAAAGTGTATAAAATGGTGTTTCAAAGGAGGGCATTACCATGATGGAAATTATTAAAGATTTACCCGATGATACGGTTGGCATTATCTCGCGCGGCAAGATTACGGCCAAGGAATATGAGGCGGTTATCATTCCTGCTTTTGAGGAAAAGTTTAAGACCCATGACAAGCTTAATGCGCTGTTCGTGATGGAGGATTATGAGGGCGTGGAACTCGCTGCACTTTGGGATGATGCGTGTTTTGGCATCAAGCATTGGAGCGGTTTCAAGCGTTTGGCTCTGGTCACGGATATGGATTGGGCCAAAAGTGCGGCGGCCTTCGTTGCGTGGATGATTCCTGCGGAAGTGCGGGTGTTTACTATGAGCGAGATCGATCAGGCGCGGAATTGGGTTGCCGGATTACCGCTCGAAGACGCGGCTTAAGTCTTAGTGATTTCTGTGTCATCCCGAGCGAAGTCGAGGGATTTTTCTAGTTGCCAGTGGATAGCACATCCTCGATGACGTCGAGGATTTTCCGTGTGCCTTCTTCGAGCAGGACCACATCATTATCGACAATCACACGTTTGGTGCCTTCGCGTTCCTTCGGCAAGCGCTTTTTCAGATCATCGGGAAGGTCGCGCTCAAGACCGTGAGGCAGTCTTCCATTCTCGTTCAGGTATTTCTGTAGCCCTGGCGGCAAGGCATGGCTATGGTGGTCGTGCTCATGCTCGTGCTCGTGGTGTTCCTTTTCATGATGGCCGTGTTTGTGATGTTTATCTCTGTTTTTATGATGATGCCCGTCCTCGTCCTCGTCATCATCATCGTGATCTTTGTGCTTGCCTTCATGTTTGCTTTTGCCGAAATATTCCTCGATGATGGCTTTTTCCGCGAGGTCGAAAACAGTTCTGACAAGGATTTCTTCTGCCGAAGCGCCGTTGTCTTTATGGTCTGCACGGGCAGGCATAACCGAAAAGGCGAGGGCAAGGGGAATAAGGGCAAGCAAAAGACGAATAGGCATGAGTGTAATCCTTTATAGTGTACCTGTTTATACCATATCAAAAACGGAGATGGCAATCGGAAGGTGGGGGGCGGGGATGAGGGGTTTTATGGTGAATTAAATGCAATTTCTAAGGCACTGTTAATCCATATTTTGTTTGTAATCGTTTGAAGAGATCATCTACATCTTTATCTGTAGAAAGTATATTTTCTATCATTTTTCTTATGCCCCAGTAAAAGCTAGCAGGCGCAAAAGTTATTTCGTTATTATTCTTCTTAATAGAAGGGCTACCAAAGGGTAGTTGTTTATCGGCAATTCGTTTGTTTAAATCTTGCCGTGTGTAAACTGCAGGTAAGAGGTAGATCAACTTTTTACTAGATGTATCTATTCCTAGAGAATGAGCAAGGGGATTTCGTATTTCATTGTATAATTGGTCTACAGCGTCTGTACTTGATATGCCTAGTGGTTTATCCAAATTCCAAGGGTAATGGTTGTTTAGTAGGCCTTTAAAATGTATTCCTGCTTTTCCTCTTCCATATTCGTCAGGTTTATAGAATATAGTTGACATGCCGGCAACAGTAGTTAAGCACATAACACCTGATGTAATGTGTGCTTGTCTTGGTGGAATGTTTTTATCTTCTGTCCATGCTGACGATAATAAATAATGAATTTCTTTTAACCAATTTTCTTCTAAGAGTAAGAGAAACTGTCCCAATTTTTTCTTGGCATAGGAACTCAAATTTAAAGGAATATAATTTTCTGACATCATTCATCTCCCATCTTGAGTGCTGCGATAAAGGCGGATTGAGGAATTTCAACATTGCCGTATTGCCGCATTTTGGCTTTCCCTTTTTTCTGCTTTTCCAGCAACTTCTTTTTCCGCGTGATATCCCCGCCGTAACATTTGGCGGTTACGTCCTTGCGCAGGGCGCTGACGTTTTCCCGTGCGATGATCTTTCCGCCGATGGCGGCCTGTATGGCGATTTTGAACATCTGGCGTGGGATGAGGTCTTTGAGGCGCTCGCACATTTGGCGTCCGCGCTTTTCGGCGCTGGCGCGGTGGACGATCATGGCCAGCGCATCCACGGGTTCTTCATTCACACGGATTTCCAGCTTCACAAGGTCGTTCTCCCCGTATCCGTCAAGCTCGTAATCGAAGCTGGCATAGCCCTTGGAGATGGATTTCAGGCGGTCATAGAAATCAAACACCACTTCGTTTAAGGGCAGACGGTAGATCAGCATTGCACGTCCGCCTGCATAGGTCAGATCAACCTGCACGCCGCGGCGGTCTTGGCAGAGCTGGAGCAGGCCGCCCAGATATTCATCGGGGACAAGGATGGTGGCCTTGATCCACGGTTCTTCGATGGATTTGATTTTGACAACATCGGGCATGTCCACGGGGTTATACAGCTCTACTTGCGTGTTGTTGGTCATGTTGATCTTGTAAACCACGCTTGGCGCGGTGGGGATGAGGTCGAGGTCAAACTCGCGCTCTAGGCGTTCCTGAATAATTTCCATGTGGAGCAGGCCGAGGAAGCCGCATCTGAAACCAAGGCCGAGGGCCTGGGAGCTTTCGGGTTCGTAGTGAAGGCTGGCGTCATTCAGCCTGATCTTGCCGAGGCTTTCGCGCAGTTTTTCGAACTCGCCCGCATCGGCAGGATAGAAGGAGCAAAACACCATAGGGATGCTGGGTTTGAAGCCGGGCAGGGCAGTCTCGCAGGGCTTTTTCTCGTCTGTGATGGTGTCGCCGACATTGGTTTCGCTGATATCCTTGATGGAGGCGGTGATAAAGCCCATTTCGCCGGGGCCGAGTATGTCAAGCTCGACCTTTTTGGGGGTGAACATCCCGACGCGGTCAATCTCGCGCGTGGCGCCATTGGACATGAATTTGATCTTCTGGCCTTTGCGTAAGTAACCGTCAATCACGCGCACAAGAACAACGACGCCAAGATAAATATCGTACCAGCTATCGACCAGCAGGGCTTTGGTGGTCTTGTCGGCCTCGCCTTCATGGGGCGGCGGCAGGCGGGTGCAGATGGCTTCCAGCAGATCATTAATGCCCGCACCTGTCTTGGCGGAGGCTAGAATGGCGTCGCTGGCGTCAAGACCGATCACATCTTCGATTTCTGTGCGCACTTTTTCAGGATCGGCGGCGGGCAGGTCAATTTTGTTAATCACGGGGATAATCTCGTGGTCATTATCAAGGGCTTGATAGACATTGGCGAGAGTCTGCGCTTCAACGCCTTGGCTTGCATCCACGACAAGGATCGAGCCTTCACATGAGGCCAGAGAACGGGAAACCTCGTAGGAGAAATCCACATGGCCCGGTGTGTCCATCAAATTGAGCTGATAGGTTATGCCGTCCTTGGCGGTGTGTTCAAGGCGCACGGTCTGGGCCTTGATGGTGATGCCGCGTTCGCGCTCGATATCGGTGTTATCGAGGACTTGTTCCTGCATTTCACGCTCTTCCAGCCCGCCGCATTGTTGGATCAGGCGGTCGGCAAGGGTGGATTTGCCGTGGTCGATATGGGCTATAATCGCGAAGTTACGGATTTCGTTTATGGGTTTTGTTTTACTATTCTGGCTCATGCCCATGTTTTAAGGGCAGGGCGGGGTTTTTGCAAGCGGGAAATAGGGGGAAGATTGACATGTTTTTTCTTGCAAAATAGTTGTGTTAAATTCCTGAGCGTTGCAAAAATGGCTGCGCTATTTTATAGTTTTTTGGAAAGTGAATGATGGGCTATGGCAGAAGATAATCAGGATAATAACACAAGTAAGAATGACGGGCATGTCCCGTTTTTGGCGCCCGTGGATGAACAAGTCAGATCCGGCAATATGGGTTTGTATCTGGGGGGGGATCAGGATCCGAATGAAAAAATAAAGCGGCTTTTTATTCTTGCTATTCTGGCGTTGACTGTGATCGGTTTACTTGTGAAGGGTGTTTTTTTTGATGAAAAAGCACGGGAGGAAGAAAGGCAGGAAATGCTCCGGCAGGTTCAGGAATTTGAAGCCTATATTGATGAAAAAGAAAGAATGTCCAGAGAGGCAGAGTTTAGAAAATGACTATAGTTATTCCCCTCTCCCTTAATCCCTCTCCCCATGGGGAGAGGGAAGATGCGTCAGCATCAGGGTGAGGGGTCAATGACGAAAAAACGCCCCAAGGGGCAAGGGTGTTAAGCCCGAAAACGAATAAAAACCCCGCAAGGAGTGATCCGACGGGGTTTTGTATAATCTGTAGTTTTAAAAGTGAATCTACGCTTGTGGCGACGGGTATTCCGCGCCAGTAGAAGGTGTTCCGACTTCAAGCGCTGCAACATGTGGATATTCTGCCACACCGTTAGAATTAATATTGATGGTGGTAATGGCTGCTACTCTTTCCAGTGGCCCGAACCCGGTTAAAATGCCTTTAGGATCAGTAATTCGATGACTACCAAACGTAAGCGCATTTGTGTCTGTAATCTCATTTCCTGTAGTGGGTTTGCCAAGTGGGTAGTTAGCTTTGGTTGTCTGACCATTTAAATCTGTAACAAATGAAACATGAACAGCGGCGTTAGGGTTATTTGTTCTGAAAAACTCGTTAGAGATAATGCCACCTTTTCCCTTGTTAAAATCGCCGGTAACATCAAGTTGCCTATTTGGCTCGTTCGAAGTTGTTCCATCACCTGACATACTATCACTCCTTTGTTTGTCATTTTCCTACTATTTAAAAACTTTACCGCTCACCTATTAGTCTAACAATTTTATTTGCTTGAATGCAAACTTTTTATTGTTCTTCTTTATGGAGAATAAGAGGGACATATTTGCCTTCTTTGGCTTGTCCTGTCTCGTCATCCATTAATACCATCAAAACCTGATGCGTGTTTTGCATATTCTTGGTTATATCGTTTCCCAAAGGCAACCCTGCGTCACGAGAATCGCCATTATCCAATACAAAATCCAGTTGCTGCGTGCCCAGATTAAATTCCAGCCATGCCGGATCTTCTTTAAACGGGCGGTTATAGAACACGGCGCAACGACCATCTTCTTTCACAGCAACCTGCACCAGTAATCTATGTTCTTCATCAACGCCGTAGACAAAATCAACAAGGCTCGGCTTTTTCTTATCCGCCCCTTCCTGTCTACTTGCCGCTTTGTTTGCCATCCCGTTTATCTTTCTTTATTTTCTTACCAAACAGTATATCTATTTTTTTGCCAAAAGGCCCGTATTTTTTCAAGTTTTTTTAGGTTTGTTCCTGATTTTCGAGTTTTTCCTGTGTTTTGACAATCAAAGGCACATCAATACCGTCAATAGTTTTGCCGTCTTGTGTTCTTACGATGAATATATTTTGGTCTTTTGCGATATAGGGGCGCACCAGCCATTGGATACGGGCGCCTAAATCCAGTTTCTGGCCGTCATTTGTGTAAACTGTGATGCGCTGTGTTTCGGGATCATATTCCAGATGATCAACCGTGCAATTTAACTCGTTTTTGTGAAAAATATAGTTTTGGCCGTTCTCGCAGTCGCAATATATATCGAAGTTTTCCGGCAAAAACAGATGTTTAAGGCCGGAAGAGCGGCTGGCGCCAAAATCTGCCCCCATTTTTGCGCCATTTTCCTTTTTGGCGGGCTTTGCGTCTTTCGTTTCGTCTTCTTCTGTTGACATGATTAAATCTGCCAGAAATAGGTGATCATATGAAGTCTTTCCTATAGCATCATAAGGATAAGAACTTAACGAAATCATAACACAGCCTTCTTATTTCTCAAAGTTGTTAGCGGCTTCACTGTTTAGTGTGCAGTCGCCGGTTGTAGCGGGATGATAGGGGTTGGCGGCGGCATGGTTGTTGTAGATGGGGTTGCACCTTTACTATCGCTACCGGACACGCTCTCGGACGGTTTTGGCATTCCGTCCGGCGTGTGATTGCCGCTGCCTTGTTGAACTGTTCTTTTGCCTGTATCCGTGCTGAAATCCGCCTTATCAAAGTCTTCGAGCGTCATTGGTTTTTTTGAAGGGGGTATTGTAATTGTCTCTTTTGTTTCTCCGGATCGTGTGTCTCTTATTGTAATATTCTGTTGTCCTGCGCTTGTGTCGACAAGAGGGGAGTTGCCACCTGTTTGCACGACATTTCTTGTGTGTTCTTTCCGTAACTTTGCGAAAGCATCTTGCGCGTCTTTCCGCTCGGTATAGGCTTCTGCTACTTTGGTTTGGCTCATGGCGTAAAGGGCAATGGCGCCTACAGCCAGAAATCTCCAGATTCCGTGAAGCTCGAAACCCATTAGTTTGCCTCCGGTGTTATTCCAAAGCGAAATACCGGCAGCGCCAAGCAGAGTCAAGCCTAAGACATTAGCGCCCATATACCATGCTGAATTTCCGTGTTCGGCGCCGACCTCTTTTACCCACCAATCTTTGGTTTTGTTATACCTGTTTATGGCAGCATTTGCGAAATCCTTAAAAAGGCTGGGGCCGCCATCGTCTTCGCCGACTAGACGTCTGCCGAGTTCACCCAGATATCTGCGCGCGAAATCGCTTAGGGTCATATTGCCATTAAGCTGCTCGTCCAGCATCTTGTTATTTTTGATAATGTCGCCAAATTTATTTTTTGCGGGCAGGAATTTATTCCCGACAATATTTTGCATCTTCGTATTGATGTCTTTGAGTTCTTTCAGTTTTTTCTGAATGTCACTGGCATTGTTTAATTTGTCAATTTCGCCTTTCAGTTCTTTCGCCTGTGTGTCGAGCTCTTTAAGCTCGGAATCTATTTGAGAGGTCTCATCACGGTATTTTCTAAGCTCATCCAATACGTCTTTGATGGAATCGGCATCTTTCACCTCTCCACGGTTCCGAAGACCTGCTTCTATCTCTTCAGCTTTCTTGGTGAGTTCTTCAAAGGCCTTATTGTGTTTGTCGACTGTTGTGGACATTGTAGCCGTGCCATACAGGACTGTGTGGCCGTCGGATAGTTTTTTTTCACCGTCTTGTTTGTAGTTGATAAGTGCTTCGGCATCTTTCCTAAGGGCAGCGATTTGCTGGTCTGGTGTGGTTGGTGCGCTGGGACTTCCGCCGGCTCTTCTGCTGGAGCCTCCTGATGAGGAACTCGTATCCGGGGCAGCCTCGGCGGCGGCAGGGGGCTGAGGTTTTACGCCACCTTGTTCGTATGAAGTTGTGAAACGCGTAACGCTATCACTGGTAGTCATAGCAAGACTTTTTATTATGCTTAATTGTTTTCTTTGTTCTTCATATAATTTTTTGGCCTCGTCTAGATCTTCACTTTTTTGAATAGCCTCTGCATTGTCATTCATGAGTTTAAAGGATTTGGCTATCTCCTCCTTATCCTTCAGAATTTTATCTATCTCTTTTGAGCGATCCTGAAAGTCTTTTAGTTTCTCTGCCTGATCGGGATTATCCTTGTATTCTTTGGCCCGAGCGTCAAATTTACCCTTTAACTCTTCAAGTTCGGCATAATTGGCAGTGGCATCATTAAGCTCTGTTGTTGCCAGCTCCAGATCTCTTTTTCGGTGCTCTTCTGATAATAGTTTGGCCTGAGCAAGTGTTACAACGGCTCCACTATTATCAATCAGATAGTCCAAAGGATCATCCTCTGCAGCCTGTTCAGGGTTTTTATAAATGTCGCGCAGGGAATTTAAGGTCTGGGTGATGACGGCATAACCCTCTTCCTGAGATTGAAGCACGTCCATGGCCGACTCTTTCTCTGATTTAGCCATACCTTCTATCTGGGTTTTATTTATTTCGCCGGTTTTGATTCCTGCTTGAACGAGTGTTAGAATCTTGTCTTTTTTATCAAGAATATTTTGCAGGGCATCAATGCGCGCTTTTTCCCTCAGGAGCTTGTCATTATTGCCAGTTTTACGAAATGTTTCCGCTGTCTTTTTTAACGAGGCTTGTCTTGCTGCCATCTCGATGAAAGTAACGGCAATTTTTTGTTGTTCGAGCTGGGCATAAAATTCGATTCGACCTGAAAATTTTTTAATATCAGATATGGTTTGAGGGGGGAATTGTATATTTGAAATTCTTGCCCAGTCTTCTTTCGATAGCGGTTTTTTAGAGGCACAGGCCTTTTCGATCGTACTCCTTACATCGTCGTAGTGATCCAGTTTGCTTAAAAGTGTGTTATGAGCCCGCATTTGTTCATCAAGAAATGGTTGAAAAACTGATATATCTTGCGTCTTGTTATCAATGTTATATAGAGCTTCAATTTCCTTGTATTGCTTTTCAACTTTTTTCAAGTAACCTTGTATTCCCTTATCGGGATTTTTTCTATCAGGATTAATGTAAATATCAATATCTGACCGTTGGTTTCCATAGCCCATTACAGTCTTTATGATTTGATGTTTTAAGGCGAGCATATCGAGCTGTTCTTGTGTCGTAGCTGCCTCTATTGTCTCTGGTAGAGCAGGCATGGCATTAATTTGTCTTTTACCAAATTCTTCAAGAGATGTTTTCCTGTCCTGAATCATTTTGACAAGCTCTTTAGCGTTTGTAAGTGGCTTACTACCTTTATATCTATCATTGTCTTTAAAAAAATCCTGGTTATCTCCTCCTGCCAAGGCAGCAGCCAGCTCCAGAGCTTCGTCCGGATTTTTAGGGGGATTTTCTATTCTTAACATTCTTTTTTCGGCTGCCATGTGCTTTCACCTTAAAACTGTATTTTTTTGTTTCCTTAGTTGTACCATATATTCCATAAAAAATAAAATTTTATTACTCTACTTGCGGACCCACTTCTCCCGTGTGCCAAAGATCTCTCTCGGATTCTGCTTCATAAGTGTCATCTATATAGGGCGCATGTTTTTCTAAATCTTTCTGGTCCGTAGCTGCTTCATAACCATCTTGGAAGAGTTTTTTAGATGCAGCTGTATCAGATGCAGCTGTATCAAAAGTCCTCTTCTGCTTATGCCAAAGATCTCTCTCGGATTCTGCTTCATAAGTGTCATCTATATAGGGTGCGTATTTATTTGGGTCTTCTTTTGGCTTTTCTTCGCCGGCCTTGCCAGAGGAACTGCCACCCTTGCCACTTTTTGAGTCACTAAATGCGTCTATTAATGTACCTGTTATCTTACCGGCCGTTTCTCCTACGGATTTGTATCCTCCCTTGTTATATGCCAGGTCATAAAAAGGGATGCCAACGCCTTCTCCGTCATTAACGCCTGTCCAAGCTGTAGCCTTCTTCATACCATCATGCGCTATTTTGTCAGTTGCCCATGTTTGAGGTCTGTAGCCGTCAGAAAATCCCAACCAATTTTTTGTATCAAGACTTGCCATGCTTCCAAGGCCAGCTACAGCTGTAAACACTAAACCGCCTACAGTGGACAGGGCGGCCCCTTTAAGAGCTAGTTTTGAAGGTTTTAATCCTATCCAGTCCAATGGAGAAAAGCTTAATTTAGAATCTTTCTTTGGCCTCCAGTCGTCAATCGTACCAAAACCAACAGTGAGAATTCTTAAAAGGGACCTTCTTACTAGATTAAAAACACTTTTTTCGTCGTCTTTAAATGGTTTACCTATTACGTTATCCCAATCTTTTATCTTTGAAGAAAATCTGGTCGTTTCTCCGGGCCTGAATTCTGCATAACCCAAAAAATAGAATAAAGGTTTTTGCCATGCGAATCTTTTTCTTAGCGGAACATCAATGCCGCCATAGGGTAGCGCAAAACGCTTGGTGCCCGGATACTGTTTTGCGTAAGTAACCGGATAGAGATTGAGTTCGGCTCTGTATCTGTTTTGCCGGTTAAGGCCAAAATAACGCTCAGGGTTCAGCTTTCTTGGTCCTGTAGATTCAGCCTGAGCACCTTTAGTACTCCTGTTCTCTCTTCGCATTATATTTTTTAAACGACCCATGTATAAGTCAAATTCAGGGCCTTGAAAAAAACGGTCATTTTTATTTGCATCCTTGACTGCTTGGATTGCCTTGTGAAACCCTGTAATTGGTGGCTGGTTTTTAATATCTTTCATTCCTGGCGCTTGTCTGAGGGCGGCTAATTGTTCCATAGTAAGGGCGGTATCATGTCCGAATCCACTTGTTAGAAAAGGCAGGAGACTGGAAAGAAAGTTTTCTGCTGTTTGAGCATCATTCCAGTTAACAATAGGGCGGCCGTCTTCACCCCTTGCTGCATAAGTGTCCAAAACAACATTTTGCCATTGGGCTTCCAGATTATCGTCATCTCTTAAAAATGTATATGTAATCGGGCTCCCTGTATTCTGATAGGGGTTGTAAACCTGCTCGTTAATGGATCGAGCCAAGGCCATTTTGTATTGATAAGTGGCAGTTGTGTAGTCATCCTCTCGTGTATTTTTAGGCCAGTTCGGTCTTTCTCTTACATGTTCAGGCCACATATTTGTTAAACGGATTTCGGCGTCATTGGCACGCTTATACGAGCTGGATAAACCAGTTACACTATCATATACGTCTGTAAGTTTAAGCTCGCCAGTCTTGATTCTCTGTAAATTGTCAAGAATTTCTGTTCCGTTTTCGCCCTCTGGACCATCTGCCATATCATTGGCTAATTTCTCCATATCATCAAGATATTTTAGCAGTTCCTTTTTCTGTCCCGTTGAAAGATCATGACGCCAGGTTGCCCAATCCTTACCACGTTTGCTCCTTTCCTTATTAGTCTTATAAGTTTCATCTACATGATCCCTTAATTCACGGATTTTGTTCCGGTATTCGGTAAGTGCTCTAATATTTTCTTGGTTTTTGGAGAATTTTTCAAGAATGTCTCTTGCTTTTTCTGCTCCTCCATCCTTTCGTTGAAGTGTCGCAAGAGCTCTTACGTTAAGCTCCTGAAATTTTTCACGAAGTCCGGTTTCTGTCATAATCCTGTCGGCATATTCTATCACAGGCATAGTAATGCTTTCCGAGTTCAAGCGCATGGCTTTCACTGGGAAAAGTACAATGTCGGGGATAATGACGCTTTCTGAATAATCAATATGCGCCCATAGCTTATCTTTATCAATTCTGGGTCTGAATTTTGGTAGATCGGCGCTGGGTTCCTTTGGAGGCGTATATTTCCCGAGACGTCCTTTATCCCAATCTTTTTTATATAAAAATGCCTCTACTGCATCAGGATCATCAATAAATTCGAAGGCTGATTCATCAAAGTTGAGGTTAAAATCCTCCGTATTGGAGCTGGCGTTATTTGAAGTGTTATCGGTTTTTGCACCGGAAGTCGTGTGGCCGGCATTACCAGAAGTGTGGTCATGATCACGCGCAGTGACATCAACGTGAATGACTTCTTCCCATTCAGCGTCTATAATAATATCATCTTCCGGTTTTTCTTCGCTCATCTCTTTATCACCTAGTTACAGGTACAAATTGACCTTATTCTACCAGTATTACATTTAATTTGTGTTAATCCTACACTATGTAGTTCTGGTATTGCAAATAAAATTTGTTATTTTTTAGGGGGTTAAGATTTTTATGCTGTCCCTGGTTCTGGGTTTTTAAAGGAAAGGGCTTGCCCTTCTTTGGCTTGCCGGTTTCTTTCGTCCAGTTGTATTTGAAGAGCCTCAAAGGGAGGGCGCTCTAAAGCTTGCGGGTTGGATAAGCCAGTCATATTTGACGCCATTCCGAATGCGGTTTTAAATCCCCCGATAATTTCTGCTCTGAAGTTCCATAATACAGTTGCCAGAGCAGTGAGAACAGCAGTTTTCATGTTGCCTACTCCAGCGAGTTTTGAAGCACCTGCGAAAGCTGTCGCGAAGCCGAAATCATCAGCTTTGCCGTAGTCTTCTTTACCGGTTGCTAATTTCATTACAGTTTCAATAAGTCCATCACCTTTTGCTTCTTCTGTTTCTTGTTTTACAGGTGCGGCAGCTTGGCTGAGTTGACCTTTTAAGCTTAAATCGCTGGTGCTGGATTTGAGTTGTTCTTGTGTTGTGCCAGTCTTATCGTCACTACCGCCTCGTTCGCTGAACTCTCGGTTTAACTCGCTTCGTGGTTCTCTAACTATTTTTGGGGAGCGTTGTTCTAACAGGGTTTTTGGAACTTCTCGTTTATCATCAGCCCAGCCTTTGACCGTGTTGCCAATCCACCGTTTTACGGCACCGCCAGTCCAGTCATCATCCATTGAATTGAGGCCGTAACCGCCTATACCCAAGAGTAGAAGAAGAGGAACTCCCATTACAAAACCCTCCCGATCTTATATGCATCAGAAAGCGTAAAATCCTGTAGGAAACGTATATTTTGTGTAATCTTTCGCACTATTATCACCTTAATACTATAGCACATTTTTATGTGTTTTTATAATTCATTACCCTTACTATACGGTAAAGAAAATTAAAAAAGCAAGTTTTTTCGGAAAATATAGTCATTTGATTTTAGTTGCGGACATCGTTGCTTCGCCGCGGGCATGACGTAGGACTTTTAAGTTAATGCCTGAAATGGCGCATGCCGGTGAAAATCATGGCAAGGCCGCGCTCATTAGCGGCATCTATGACTTCCTGATCCCGGATAGAGCCGCCGGGCTGGATTATAGCGGTGACCCCCGCATCAGCCGCAGCAATAAGCCCGTCTGCGAAAGGGAAGAAGGCATCAGAAGCCACGACGGAGGCTTTGGTCAAAGGTTCGTCCCATCCGGCGTCTTCTGCGGCTTGTTGGGCTTTCCATGCTGCGATGCGGGAGGAGTCAATGCGGCTCATCTGTCCGGCGCCGATTCCAACTGTGGCCCCGTCCTTGGCGTAGACAATGGCATTGGATTTGACATGTTTGGCGACTGTGAAGGCGAAAAGCATATCCTTCATTTCCTGATCGGTTGGCTCGCGGTCTGATACGACTTTGAGATCATCTTCGTTAATGATGTATCTATCGTCTTCTTGAACAAGAAGTCCGCCGGCTATACATTTTACGAGCTTACGCTTTTGTTCTTTGTCGGGCATGGCGCCTGTTTCCAGGACGCGGATTTTGTCTTTTTTCTGCAAGACTTTAAGGGCGTCATCGTCAACTTTTGGCGCGATAATCACCTCGACAAAGCGCTCGGTTATAAGGGTTGCCAGATCGGCTGTAAGAGGGCGGTTTGTGGCAATAATGCCTCCGAATGCGCTGGTTTGATCACACATTAGGGCATGGTGATAAGCTGCCAGCGTATCTTCGGCTATGGCCACGCCGCAAGGGTTGGCATGCTTTATAATGGCGACGGCGGGTTCTTCGAATTCCGAAACAAGCTCGAAAGCGGCATCTGTGTCGTTCAGGTTGTTATAGGATAATTCTTTTCCCTGTTTCTGCAGGGCACGCGCGGCACCCGGGCGAACCGAGTGATCTGTGAGGTAAAGAGCTGCGGTTTGATGCGGGTTTTCTCCGTAACGCAGTTTTTGTTTTAATGTACCGGAGAAGCTTGTGCGGCGCGTAATAGCTTCTTGTGCCTGATCGGCAAGCCAACTGGAGATAGAGGAATCATAAGTGGCTGTCATTGAAAAAGCTGTCAGGGCAAGTTTTTTCCTTATATTTGCGCCTATATGGCCATCTGTTTCTTCCATAGAGGTTATGACTTTCTCATAGTCTTGCGGGTCGGTGATGACGGCAACATGTTCATGGTTTTTTGCTGCGGCGCGAATCATGGCAGGGCCGCCAATATCAATATTTTCGATGCACGTATCAAAATCTGCGCCACTTTGGACGGTTTTTACGAAAGGGTAGAGATTAACCACAAGCATATCAATCGTGCTGATGTCATTTTCCTGCATGGCTTTGATATGATCATCTTCGTCACGTTTAGCTAAAAGTCCGCCGTGAATCTTTGGGTGAAGGGTTTTGACACGACCTTCCATGATTTCAGGGAATTGTGTGTGCTCAGAAACTTCTTTGACTTTTATGCCGGCGTCAGTAAGAGTTTTCGCTGTTCCGCCCGTTGAAAGGATTTCTATGTCAAAAGAGGCTAGTTTTTTGGCAAAATCAACAATGCCTGTTTTATCAGACACAGAGATCAGGGCGCGCTCTATTTTAATTGAATTCGGGGCAGTTATGATATTTTCAGTCATCGCGTCACTTTCTTTGGTGCGCGGGGAATATACGATGCGATAAATAGCGTTTCAAGCGCTAATATAGTCATTCCCATTTATTCTTGCACTTCGTTATTCGTCGCTTACGTATTTATTATACGCTTCACTCTTCATGCTTTGTGCAAAAATAAAGCGAAACGACTATATATATGATTTACAGTAAAAACCTGATTTTCATCACGCGGCTTTTGAATTCAGATGCTTGCTGCCTTGGAGAGCGTAAAGTCCTCTTCGGTCAGGAATAGAAACAAAGTTATCTGTAATGCCAATTACAGTTTCTGCACCACCAAGGAAGAGAAAACCATCATTAAACATTTGCTTGGACATATTGCCAAGAATTTCGCCTTTGGTCTCGTTGTCAAAATAAATCAAGACGTTGCGGCAGAATATAACATCGAATTGTCCCAGCCTAGTCATAGGGTCTAACAGGTTGAAGTAATCGAATTTCACCATATTACGAATTTCGTCCTTGAGATGCCATTTCTCATTTTCACCTTGTGTAAAATAATTCATTAGATAAGTAATTGGCAGACCTCTTTGCACCTCGAATTGTGAATATTGCGCCGTGCGTGCCTGATTTAGGATTTCGTGTGAAATATCGGTGGCTGTAATTTCAAAGCTCCAGCCCGGCATTTCAACTGATTTTTCTTTTAATATCATGGCAATGGAGTAGGGCTCTTGACCGCTTGAGGAGGCCGCGCACCAAATTCTGAGTTTTCTGTTATGATTTGGGTTTTCTTTGTAATATTTAAGGACGGTGTCTTTGAAGGTCTCAAATGGCTTGATATCACGGAAAAAAGAGGTTTCATTCGTAGTCATGGCCTCAATTATATCAGTAACCAAATCTGCCGGGGGTACGCCCCTTAAGACTTTAGTCATGGCCTCAATATTTTCGTAGCCCCATTTTTTGGCGACAGGATTTAATCTGGAATCAAGCAAATATGATTTATCTTGTGTTAGGACCAGCCCTGATTTCTGCTTAAGAAGGTCTTTATAAATATCAAAGTCTGTGATGTGCATATTTTGCTGTCCTAGCCTAAATTATTTAGTCGCATTCATTAACCAAGGTCCAATTCCTTCAAGTGGTAAAACCGCAGAGCATAGCTGGTTTTGGGCTACTGCACCGGGCATACCCCATACAATACTTGTTTTTTCATCTTGTGCAATAATGCGCCCCCCCAAGCCTGCTAATTCTTGTGCACCTTTCAACCCGTCTGAACCCATACCGGTTAAAATGGCACATAAAACTTTCTTGCCGTAAATAGAGATAAGTGATCTGAGCATAACATCTACGGCAGGTTTGCAGAAATTTTCAGGTGGACCATCATCCAGTTTTATTTTTACATTCATTCCGTCTTTTCTAAAAACCATGTGCATACCACCAGGTGCAACATAAGCCTTGCCTCTTTCAACGGTCATACCTTCTTCACCTTCGAAGGTCTCAATGCCTGTCTGATCGGTGATGTGCTGGGCCAGAACTTTTGTAAAGGTTTTTGGCATATGCTGAGTTATTACAATAGGTATATCGATATTTTTCAAATCTTTGACAACCTTGAAAAGAGCATTTGGTCCTCCGGTAGAACTTCCAATAGCCAGTATATCAGGACGGCCCTTATAAGCATGCGTGTCATTGCGCAGTATCACAGGCATTTTGGGTTTTAGGGCGGTTGATATCGGCGTTGTTGCTACTCTATCTCTTGCAGGCGCTGCGTTCTGTGTTCTGTGAGCAACGTGAGAGGCAAGTGACTTTACCAATTGAATCAGGCGTGCCTTAAAGGCACTATCACTGCCTGTCTCAATAGTATTGCTTGGTTTAGCAATTGTCTCAACCGCACCTAAAGCCATTGCTTTTAGGGTAATATCAGCTCCTTTTTCGGTCAATGTCGAGCACATAATAACTTTGGTTTTCGGGGATGCCTTTATGATCAGGGGTAGTGCTGTGATCCCATCCATAACGGGCATTTCTACATCCAAAATAAGAATGTCAGGCTTTTTGGATTCGGCAATATGTACGCCCAGTTCACCATTTGAGACAGAAGCGACAATCTCAATGGATGGATCAGTTGTCAATGTTCGGGCAAGTATACCGCGAATTATGCTTGAGTCATCAACCAGAGCAACTCTAATTTTATCACTATTATCAATTGTCATGTTGATACTCAAAGTCGCTAATGTTGTTATTTATAAGACACCGATTTGCTCAAATTTGGATTGGATAATATCGCTATCGAAGGGTTTCATAATATATTCGTTTGCACCGGCCTGCATAGCACGCTGTATGTGAGAGATATCATTCTCAGTGGTGCAAAATACGACTTTCGGATGGTCGCCTCCTGCCATGTCTCTTAATTTTTCCAGAAATTCAATGCCGCTCATTACCGGCATGTTCCAATCCAGTAAAATGGTGTCCGGCATATTCTGAGCACAAGATTCGTATGCTTTTTGACCATCTTCAGCTTCTCGGCATTCAAATCCTAAATCATGTACAATGCGACTCGCAACTTTCCTTACAACACGGCTATCATCTACAATTAAACATGATTTCATCGGCAATACTTCCTATGTTCTAATTTTTTAAAACCTCAAGTCGATCCTATAATCTATAGGTGAAGATATTATAAATATCACTTCTTTTTCGTAAAAAAAATCAGTTGTTAACATATTCCAGAAGACGTGCAACATCCATAATGATAAGAAGGTCGTCTTCAAGTTGGTATATACCTATCGAGATATCCATCCATAAGGGGTCAAGTGTTCCTGGATTTTTTTCAAAAACTTTATCTTTAAGGCTTAGAACGTCACCTACGCTGTCAATGATCAGGCTGTAGAGTTCGTGTCCATGTTCGACTACGACACTCATAGAATTTTTGTTTATTGCGTTATCTTCCAGTTTTAATCGCTTGCGCACGTCGATGGCTGTAACAACGCGACCTCTGAGGTTAAGCGATCCGGCTATTTCCGGTGCGGCGAGGGGGACTTTGGTTACAACCTGACCTCTGAGGACGTCTTGTACCTGCAAAACAGGTATTCCGAAAAGCTGGTCTGCTATTGTCACAGTAAGGTAATCTTTTGATACCAGTTCGTTTTGATTTATGGCAGTATCGTGCATTTTTATCTCCTTAAAAAAGATGGACTTTTAAGAATTCAGGGTTTGTGACAATGTACTAAGCAGACTATCTTTGTCGAATTTGGCAACATATTTGTTATATCCAGCTTCTATGCCGCGCTCGATATCCTCGGGAGTGGCGTGTGATGTCAGAGCAACCATCGGTGTATCCTTCCAACTTCCGTCCGATTTGACCTTACGAGCAAATTCAAACCCATTCATTTCCGGCATTTCTATATCACTGACAATAACATCAAATATTGCGCCTTTTTTACAAAGATCAAGCGCTTCCATCGGGGTTTCCAATGTGGTGACTTCGTAGCCGGCAACACTGAGCAGCGGTGTGATCATGTTCCGGAAGAAGGAACTGTCATCAACAAGAAGTACCTTTAATTTCCGATTAGTATTATCGGCATTCTGCCCTCCATTTCCTTCGAAAGGCATGGAGTTAAAATCTTTGAACCAGTTGCCATCAACAATTCTCAGGTAATGAGTAACATCTACAACATCGGTAGCCTTACCGTCGATAATGGCGCTTCCCAGGACACCTTCTTGCGTGCCACTAAGCTGTACATCGACTCGTTCTTCTACGATGTCAATGATTTCATCAACGATCAACCCCATGGATTGTGCGTTATCAGAAAACACAAGAACAGGTTTCTCTCGGGATCCAGAAATTTCTACGGAAGAGTCAAATGCAACCAGAGGCATAAGTGTATCCCTGTATTGGACCATCATTTTACCGCTGGAATATTCAATGTTATCGGTAACAATATCCTCAAGCCGCGCGACAAGGGATAGAGGAACAGCTTTGGGGGCTTGACTTCCAACACGGAAAAGTAAAAGCGAAGTCTTCTTCTCTGTATCTGCCTTGTGACTGATTTGAGCAGTAATTTCCTGTGTGGCTTCAAGTTGGCTCATGTCACCCGTGGCATTGGCGATTCCATTGGGATCAAGGATCATGATGACGCTACCGTCACCCAAAATAGTGTTGCCCGAGAACAAAGTAATATCCTTCAAGATTTTAGCTACGGGCTTAACAACAATTTCCTCTGTATCGAAAACACGATCGACTATAATTCCAAAATCATAACCTCCGACCTGAGTTACAACGATGTATAAGTTTTTGTATTCGGATTCTAAATCATCAACATTTGATTCCTGTTTTAATGTGCCTTCAGGATTTAAAGCGCTTTCAGGACTTTGTGCCTGGGATTCGGCGCTATGATCCAGAGATTCTTCCTTGATATTTTTACTATCTGCATCTTTAGCCTTAGAGCTTTTTTTCGTTTTTTTCTCTTCTTCTTTTTTGGATTCTTCCAAAGATTTAATCTTTTCGATTGTTTTCTCTTCGCTCAAACCCAGAACATCATTCAGGGAAATTAGAGGTAAGAGACGATCTCTCAAGCGGAAGACGGCCGAGCCCTTAATATATTCGATACGGTTATCGCCTTGTATAGAAATCATAACAAGTTCGCGCACTGAGAGCTGAGGGATTGCAAAACGCTCGCCCGATGCTGCAACAATAAGTGCGGAAACAATAGCAAGCGTAAGAGGGATTTTTATAATAAAGGTCGAGCCTTTTCCTTCTGTTGATTTTAACTCAACCGATCCACCAATTTTTTCAATATTGGTGCGCACCACATCCATACCGACGCCGCGCCCTGATACTGCTGTCACTTTCTCAGCAGTCGAAAACCCGGCTTTGAAAATAAATTGCTGTATTTGCTGAGTGTTCATTTCTGCCAGTTCTTCTGCCGTGGCTAATCTCTTTTCAAGGATTTTGGCTTTGATCTTATCGGCTGATAGACCTTTACCGTCATCCGAAATTTTAATTATGATATGCCCGCCCTCGTGATAGGCATCAAGAACGATCTTGCCAGTTTCCGGTTTACCCGCGGCGACGCGGTCAGCGGGCAATTCTATACCGTGGTCACCGGAATTGCGCACCATATGCGTTAGCGGATCTTTAATCATTTCCAGAACCTGACGATCCAACTCGGTATCTTGCCCATGCATTTCAAGGTCAATTTTTTTATCCAGCTCTATGCTCAGGTCACGAATAATCCGCGGCAGTTTTGACCATGCATTACCTATAGGTTGCATGCGTGTCTTCATAACACCTTCCTGAAGATCGGAAACGACGTGGTTTAATCTTTGAAGCGGCCCACTAAAATCGCTTTCCGCATTTACACGCAAGATTTGCAGGAGCTGGTTGCGAGTTAAGACGAGCTCACTGACCATGGTCATCAAACCTTCTAATACGTCGACATTTACACGCAAAGTCTGGTTAGCAACTTTTTTGTCAGAAGCTTTTCCCTGTCCGGCGGCACCCTGATCTTTTTGCGCATCATCCTGATCAGCAGATATTTCGGCATCATCAGGGCCGGGGGCAGAATCAAAAGCGGCTTGCAATTCTTCTTCTGTGGCATCGCCAGGGGCAAGTGTAGGCTTAATCATTTTATCTCCAATACTTCCTTTTTGGGTGTCATCTTCTTCTATATCATCAGGGCCGGGGGCAGAATCAAAAGCGGCTTGCAATTCTTCCTCCGAGGCATCGCCGGGGGCCATGTGTTTTTCCTGTACGGGCGCAACCTTAGCTTTTGGAGGAGGGCTTCCGCTTCCTCCTTTGCCGCTAATATCTTTGCCCTCAAAGGCGGCATCAAGTTTATTTATAATATCTGAATCTTCGCCTTCCGGTTCTTTACCTGTCTCTTCTAATTTGGAGACAATAAATTTAATTCTGTCTATTGATTCGAAAATAAGAGTGACGTAGTCGGGGGTAACTTCAAGCTCGCCATCTCTGAATTTTCCGAGAACGTTTTCTGCGTGGTGAGCAACTTTCTCGAGTCTAGGGAGACCAAGAAACCCGCACGTACCCTTTATTGTGTGCTTAAGACGAAAGATTTTTCCCAGTAGTTCCTTATCATTTGGATTTTGTTCCAGATTGACCAAATCGATATCCAGTTCATCCAGACTTTCGTTGGTTTCCATCAAAAATTCTTGTATCAGGTCATCCACGAGGTGTTTTCCTTTTGACGATTATTGCAATTAATTTGAAGTTACTCGAGGGAAAGAAAAACTCAGGAAGATTTGCGAAGAACACTACTTTTCGCAGAAAAGATATTAACAATATATATGCGTCATGTCTAACAAGATGTTTATTAAAGGCAATTAAAGGGTGGAAATTTTTAATGTGATGGTATTTGCTTCTGTTTCGTCGACATAAAGGGAGTAGCCGTAATTTTTAGCCATAAGGCCAAAAAGCGCTGCGTGAGCGTGTTTTGGCTGCAGATCATCAATATTAAATTGTTGTTTCAGAGCTTCGTAAAGCCCATCACGTAACCCTGCATTTTCCCCTTTTGCGAAGATTTTTACTGTTTGTGCATCTTCCTGTATTACTTTTATCTCACCACCTTTGGGCAAGCCTTCAGCGACTAGCATCAAGCCGCACATCAGCATTTTCGAAGATCCTATCACGGGAGGTGCCAAAGAGTGAGGGTCCCAGTCATGAGATAGTCTGGATGATTCGCCTGCAATGAAATCAGAAAATATTTTATGAACATCTTCTGCTTTGATGCTTTGATCTGCGCCGCCAAACCCATAAGCCAAGCGCATGGCTTTTAGTTTTGCAGAAGCTTGAGACGAACTATAGGCAATAAGGTCGGTGATTTCATCACCAGAATCTTCTCCCATGTCAGTAAGAAATTCCACTCCATTGGCAATGGCGCCGACAGGGCTTATGAGGTCGTGGCAGATTTTTGAGGCTAATAATTCGAGGAGTTTGGTATTGCTTGTATCCATAATGTGAAAACATTCTTGTGCTAGTTATTATTTATCAGGGGAGAGTATAGCCTAATTCTTTAATTTGTTCACCCACCATTTTCAAAAGTGATTCAAGGCCTTGACTGGTTTTGCTTTCAGCGCGGATAACAAGGACGTTTTGCGTATTTGAGGGGCGCGCCAGCCACCAGCCATCTTTTGTGGTCACTCTTATTCCATCAAGAGTATTTATTTGTAAGTCAGGCAGGTTTTTTAAATTTTTTATAATTCGCGGGATCAGATCAAATTTTTCATTTTCCTCTACGGGAAGTCTAATTTCCGGCGTATTATAGAGCTTTGGCAGATTGGCGGTCAGGTCCGAGAGTTTGTCTTTTTCTAATGCGTTAATCAGGCGTATGCTGCAATAGAGCGCATCGTCAAAACCATAATAGCCATCTGCGAAGAAAATATGTCCGCTGAGTTCTCCGGCGAGGGGGGCATTCATTTCCCGCATTTTATCTTTGATGACGGAGTGACCTGTTTTCCACATAATCGGCTTGCCGCCCATTTTAGCAATTTCGTCATACATAACGCTGGAGCATTTTACGTCACCTATAATAGGAGCGCCGGGATGACGTTTAAGAATATCTTTCGCATATAAGATCATCAGTGTATCGCAACGGATAATCTCGCCATTTTCGTCTACCGCGCCTATACGGTCGGCGTCCCCGTCAAAGGCAATGCCCAGATCACAATGTTGTTCAAGTACAACTTTTTGCAAATCTTTGAGGTTTTCATCGACAGTCGGGTCAGGGTGATGGTTCGGGAAGTCCCCATCTATGGTATCGTAAAGCAATATATGTTCACCAGGCATTTTGCCGGTTAATAGTTTCAGCACATCACCTGCTGCGCCATTTCCTGCGTCCCATGCAATTTTAAGAGGACGAAAGCATTTTAAATCCTGAAGGAGCCGAGCGACATAGCGCTCTTTCATGTCGATTTTTTCTTCTGTGCCTTGAATTTTTACCGGTGGTTTATCTTGCGCGGCAAGTTTCCCGATTTCCTGAATTTCAGTTCCGAAAACAGGATGGTCAAAGGTTGTCATCTTAAAGCCATTGTAATCAGGTGGGTTATGAGAGCCTGTAACCATGATTCCTGCATCGGTTTTTAAGTCTTTTACGGCGAAGTACAGCATTGGGGAGGGGCCAAGGCCAATAGATTTGACGTTGATACCGGATTCGATTAGTCCTTGGGTCAGGCTTTGCGCAAGGGCAAGGGAACTGTGCCGTCCATCATAACCAACACATAGTGTGTATTTATCCTGGTCAGGAAGTTCTTTGGCAAGATAAAGGGCAAAGGCTTTCCCCAAAGCATAAGCATCTTTTTCGCTTAAATTTTCACCGATTTGGCCTCTTATATCATATTCACGCAAAATAACCGGATCGAACATATGAGGCATATTAAATGATTTCTATTGATTATATTTCTTCAAAAGAGCGCGCACACCATCTCCAATTTCGGGATCGCTCAGTCCCCATGCAATATTGGCCTCGATAAAACCAAGGCGGCTACCGCTATCGTAGCTTTTACCTTTAAAGCGCATAGCGCGGAAACTTTTTCCGTCAATGAGTTTGGACATGGCATCGGTTAATTGTATTTCACCGCCTGCACCGGTTTCAAAGACACTTAAATGGTCAAAAATTTCAGGTTGCAGGATATAGCGGCCAACTACAGATAAATTAGAGGGCTGTGTTCCCGGTTTGGGTTTTTCGACTAGTCCTTTAACGATCATAATGTTTTCATCAGGTGTATCTGCATCGACAATCCCGTATTTATAGGCTTCGCTTTCCGGAACTTCTTCAACGGCAATAATATTGCCGCCTTCCTTATTATAGACATCTGTCATTTGTTTCAGGCAAGCCTCAGGGCCTTTCATCAGAACATCGGGCAGGAGGACGGCAAAAGGTTCGTTTCCAATAAGCTTGGCGGCACACCAGATCGCATGACCAAGGCCAAGCGGGCGGGGTTGTCGTGTGAGGAATAATCTGCCTGCGGGCATTTCTGAATCGCGCACTTTTTGGAGCATATCTGTTTTTCCACGGGATTCCAGAGTTTGCTCAAGTTCCGGCTGATAGTCGAAATGCTCTTCCAGCATTTCTTTTTGGCGGCCTGTAACAAAGATGAAATCTTCAATTCCGGCTTCGCGGGCTTCCTCGAAAACGTGCTGAATCAACGGGCGGTCGTTGATGGGAAGCATTTCCTTTGGCATGACCTTTGTCGCAGGCAGAAACCTTGTACCAAGGCCGGCGACAGGGAAAACAGCTTTTCTCACGGGGCGAATTTTTTTTGCAGACATAATC
>JAOUOR010000012.1 GCA_029880245.1 Alphaproteobacteria bacterium | reverse complement strand
GGATCTGGTGGATAAGGGAAGGAGATCCCTGCTTACGCAGGGATGACAGTTGAACGCGAATATACTTTTATCGTCATTCCCTGAATCCACGCTAAGTGGATTCTAAGGGAATCCAGTTTTTTTTACCACGAAGACACGAAGATCACTAAGTTTCACTAAAGAGCTTTTATCTCTGTCATTCCGACTAACCCCGCACTTGATGCGGGGGCATGGAGGAATCTGTATTGGCTGATAGGATATAAGATTTCTCGACTTCGCTCGAAATGACGAGCTTTTCTTACCGCGAATGGACACAAATGAGCGCGAATATACTTTTATTGTCATTCCCTGAATCCATGCTAAGTGGATTCTAAGGGAATCCAGTAATTTTATAGATCGCCCTAGAATCTGCTGAACGCAGATTCAGGCGATGACGGTGGCAGATGGGCCCGTATACACACCCTGATGCCAATCAGGATCTAAGTAGGGTGTTAAGGGATCCTGACTTTCGTCAGGATGCAAGGAGAGGGGTACAGTTTTTTTCCACGAAGGACACAAAGGACACGAAGGGGTTTTTAATTGCCCCTCACCCTGACACTTCCGTGTTTTTCCCTCTCCCCATGGGGAGAGGGATTAAGGGAGAGGGGGATTTTCGTTCATCCGAGTGTATCTGTGGTTTTAACATCAGATTTATTGATCTTGCCCGAAATGACATGTGCAATGGAATATCTAGGCCCCGTCAATATCCTTATCAATATTTTGCGTTAGCATAATCAGGTCAACTGGTTTGGCTAAAAGGGAGTAAAAGGGCTGGGACGATTTGGTTTTGTGAGCACCGCCCAGAATATTTTGCCGGATTTGCCCATGATCAAGGGTTTGCACCATATTGAGCAACGCTTTTTGCCGCATGGCATCAGCGCGCTGCATCACAAGGTTGCCTGATAGACGTTTGGATGGGCTGTAATTCATGCCGCTATTTTGGGTTATGGCAATATTATCATTGCGTGGCAGAGGCGTTTTTCCTTCGAATTTTTTTGCAAAGAAGCTATAGACTTCATGCAAGGTTCTTGGTTCGCCTGTTTCTTTATTATAAAAAACATTCCTGTTGGCCAGAGCCGCTTTGGGGAAGATATCAGCAGCAGGCTGGAGCGGGTTTTCATCGCTGGCATTCAGGAACGTTGCAGCGCCACTGGCGCCAAGAAAATGTGCCAGATATAGTTCTGTATCGCCAATATCGCCGCCCCAATGTCTATTAAGAAATTGTTCGTTTTCCGAGGCAAAAGCGGCAGCCATGAAAGACGCAGCTTGAGGGTCTTTTCGCATTTCTAAAATTTCCTTTTTGCTCAGGCCCTCTGTTTCAAGGCCGTAAGTTTCTCCGTGACGGTCAATCATAGACATCCATGTTTTATCCAGAAACTGGTATAATCCAGTAGCGGAGCTGGTTTTGGCTTTGGCATTATTATCAAAATTACTCTCGACTTTTGCCTGTTTAACCAGATAGGAAAAATCGACCCCGGATTTTGTGCTGGCTGTTTGAATAGCCGCTATGACAGGGTTTGAATTTAGCTGGTTATTTTTACCTAACGCTTTGATTTCTAATGCATTTATGCTATAATCCATGATATACTATTCCAGTGTTAACTTTATTTACTCAAAAACTCTAATTATGAATTGCAACCCTTGTGCCAGATGAGCGCAAAACGGTAAAACAAGGAGATCCGCCTAGATGACTGCCTATAAGCCGCCCGTTGATGATATGCATTTTCTGCTTCATGGTGTTTTGGGGTTTGAACATCCGGAAATTGATCCGGATATGACTCGTGCAATTATGGAAGAGGCAGCAAAGCTGGCTTCTGATGTGCTGGCGCCTTTAAATGCGGTTGGTGACAAAGAGGGCGCTGTTTTGGGTAAAGATGGCAGCGTAAAGACAGCAACTGGTTTTAAGGATGCTTATCAGGCGTATTGTGAAGGTGGCTGGAATTCTGTGCCTTTTGATCCCGAATATGGCGGGCAGGGTTTGCCGTGGGCGTTGGCTTTTCCGGTTCAGGAAATGTGGCAGGGGGCAAATATGTCTTTTGGCCTTTGTCCATTGCTTAATCAGGGCGCGGTTGAGGCCATTTTGCATCATGGCACAAAAGAGCAGAAGGAATATTATTTGCCCAAACTTATATCCGGGGAATGGACAGGCACAATGAATCTGACCGAGGCACAGGCGGGCTCGGATCTTGGGGTTTTGAGGACAAAGGCGGAGAGGCAAGGTGACGGGAGTTATAAAATCACAGGCCAGAAAATCTTTATTACTTATGGGGAGCATGATTTTACAGACAATATCATCCATCTTGTACTGGCGCGGGTTGCAGGCGCGCCGGACGGGGTGAAGGGGATTTCCTTATTCATAGTGCCGAAAATTCTGGAAGATGGGAGTCGTAATTCTCTGTCTTGTATTGGGTTAGAACATAAGCTCGGGATTCATGCCTCTCCGACGTGCACGATGGATTTTGACGGTGCAACAGGCTTTCTGGTCGGGCAGGAACATGAGGGCCTGAAATATATGTTCACTATGATGAATAATGCGCGTCTTTGTGTGGGCCTGCAGGGCGTAGCGATTGCTGAAAGAGCCTATCAGGCGGCAAAGGCTTATGCGCAGGAGCGTGTGCAGGGAAAATCATTGGCAAGCGGAGAAGCGGTAGTGATTGCCGAGCACCAAGATGTCCGGCGGATGCTGGTTTCCATGCGCTCGAAAATTATGGCAGGACGGGCCTTGACCTATAGTGCGGCTCTGGCACTGGATAAAGCCAATACCGGAGATAAAGAGGCGCAAGAACGCGTTGATCTTTTGACACCTCTGGTTAAGGCATGGTGTACGGACATGGCGTGCGAGGTTACGTCAACTGGCATTCAGGTCTTTGGCGGGATGGGGTTTATTGAGGAAACCGGCGCGGCGCAATATTACCGTGATGCTCGGATCTTGCCGATCTATGAGGGTACAAACGGAATACAGGCTCTTGATTTTATGTTCCGCAAAATTTTACGGGATAAAGGCGCTGCGGCATTTGCGTATATCGAGGAAATGGCAGAAGTCTTGGATAAAGAGCATATTGAGACCTTGAAAGGTGCAACAAATTCTATTTTGAGTATTGCCGAAAATGAGGGTATGGATGCAGTTTCCTATTACGCTACACCTTTTCTAAGGGGTTTTTCCGGATCAGCTTGCGGGTATATGTTGCTTCGGGCAAAAGAAAAAATATCGGGTTGTGATCTGGGTGAAGCCCACAAAAAAGATATAGAGGAAAATTCCGACTTTTACGGAGAACAGGAATTACCGATTATTCTGGCTTTACTGAGGACAATAAAGTCCTGAGCTTATTGGAATTTAGCTGAACATCGTATCATTGCCGTACTTGACCAGCTATTGCGGGCACGTGAAGTCAAATCACCTTGATAGGCTTCAAATTGTTTAACCCATTCTTCTGCGACACATTCACAAAAGTCCTTTCTGGGGGCATTTGTAATGCTTGGTACCATAGCATCATCCATGCAGGTCATATATGCTTTACCTGCCGCATCAACAGAGTTCTTGCACTCTTTGTCATTACGCAGCCGTGCCATAATATTATTGACATGTGAAATTGGTCCCAATCTTTTTCTTTCATCAAGAAACTTTGCAGCGATACATTCACAATCAAGGAAGGTGCGCATGTAATAACTTCCCTTACATTCCTGGAGAACGCTTTCTACTTCTTCCAGTTCCTTGTCTGTGAGCTTCGAGATTTCATCGTCATCGTGATTTGTATCAGCGGGAAGTTGCCCATATCTCTTTTCATCTTTTAAGCATCGATTTTTAATAATCTCTAATATTTCTGATTCTTTCATCGTATCGCCCATTGTAACGCGAACGTCCAGATACTCGGCAGCGGAGCATTTGCAATCCTTGATACGATTATAGCTTTCATTATCAGAACAAAACTTATAATAGGCTTGTGCCTCACGAAGTTGCTCATCCGTTGCATCTTCGAAGACCTTTTTTTCCGGAGCGATCTCTGCCGGTGATTGATCCTGAGCATAAATGTTCAGTGGAAATATAAAAGCTAATGTGGCTAATACTAAAATACGCATTAACAAGTTCATTAAAATCCTCGCCTAAGTTTTCCGTATTCTAACATTAAATGTGTATAAAAATCCAATCATAATAAAACCGGAGCAAAAAGCTCCGGCTTCTTCTTATTGCATCTCAGTGCAAGGAGAGAGTTTTATCCCTTAACGCGCTTCCAGAATCGGAATACGGATTGCTCATCTTGCGTAGCGGCATCCATGTTTTCATTTTCGGGACGAAGCTTTTAACCTGTTCTTCAAGCTGCTCTACGGCCTTATTTGAAGGTGTTTGTTCTTTATACTCAATTTTAGCGGGAGCAGCATTTGGTTTCACGGCAGCTTGCTGTAGACGTTTTTTACGAGCGCGTTCTTCCCGCATTTTAATCTCTGTGCGCAATTCTTCAGCTTGCTTTTGAGAATATTGGGTGGTGATAAGCATCTGGAAGGCCTGTTTTTGCCATTTATCACGCTGAATTTTAAGATCTTCTATGTGTTCGTTTGCTGTTGAGAGTTGTTGTTCCAGCATCTTGACTTGCATAGCCATACGCTCTTTCTCAACTAGGGCCTCAACACTGATACTTTGCTGTTCCTGAGTTGCTGTCGGGTTTTTTCTTTCTTTGACAGTGACGGAAGCCTCGACTTGTCTCTTGATGCCAAAAGCGCGTTCCAGCTCGGAAACATCGACAACACGACGGCCATTCTGGTCGTGTTCATATGAAATCTTTCCACTATTCATTGCGCGCTGTATGGTCGATTTTGACCTTCCCGTCAAAACAGCTGCTCTTTGTGCGCCAACTTTTGCCATTCTCTTTACCTTTATATTAAATCATTACTGCAACACAGATACCATCTAGGTATCAGTCCTGATTCATGGTAACAAGGGAGAAAGAGCGTTTGCCAAGATATATCCACAATTCATTGTTTATGAACAGTTTTTTGGCATTTGCCTGTGGATAAATATTCTCGTGAGAATTATATTCCGGCTAAGAGTCTATTTTGCTTCTTTTTGCAGTTTTTCATTGAGCAGGCTTGTGAGCTTGTTCCACTGAAATTCCGAGAAAAAATGGGCATAAATGAAGGGTAGCCAGCCTTTTTTTCTAAATTCGATGATCACTTTATCGTCCAGCTCGTTGAATTTTTTCTGATCGATAATGCGGAAGCCCGAATAATTGATTTTGCGACCATCTGCAACACTGACTTGCGCCTCACGGTCTATCAACAGGCCATGCTCTATAAGAGCTTGTGAAAAGGGTATGGTTTGCTGGGCTGCGGCATGATAGGACTTGCAGAAGTTCAAAGCGTCTTCGGCCAGTTTAGCCGGTTTGCCGTCTTCGGTAAAAAATCTTTGCTCTCCGTTTTCTTCAATCACATCGGTTGTATTGTCAAAGCACAGGGTTAGTTGCTCGCTGTCTGGCATTTCGGAGAAAATGAAGGGGTATCTGCGGATGTAAGCCGGAACATAAGTATTTTTAAGCCATAAGTTCTCATCCGTCATAAAAAGGTTTTCTTTGTCTCTCATGCCAAGAATGACCACGGGTGTGGCTGAGTCATCGGGTGTAAACGTGATTGGATAGAAATGGGCGGCTTGCGGCATTTCAATGAGATTAATTGGAACAGCATTGACAGGTTTTGCAAATTCAAGGCTAAAATTTTTGATAAGTGCCAAGTCTTTATGTTTTTTGGCATCAAGAGGCTCGGGTTTTTTATAAAACAAAGGCATAGCAGGCTTTGTGTCCTGGCCACCTTCTTTCTTTGCTTGTTTTTCTTGCTCTTCTTTTGACTTAGTTTTCGCCATTTTTCTCTCTCAATATCTATTAATATAGTATGCTGCTTTGAATTATGAGGATTGTATTCATTATTACTGCCATTTGACAACGGTTTTTCTTAATCAAGGCTTAAAATCGGTTATCTTTTTTCTGCAAAACTGTTTTTAAATGTAATTGAGGATTTCTATGCTTTTAAAATTCTGCTCAATCTATTATCTTGCGCAAGAGAACGGTTAGAAAGAGCAGGAGTAATATTGTGCATATAGGAATGATCGGGACCGGATATGTCGGGCTTGTTTCGGGAACGTGCTTTGCCGAGTTCGGGCACACAGTGATTTGTGTTGATAAAGACGAACAGAAAATAGAGAAGCTGCGACAGGGAGAAATTCCAATTTTTGAGCCGGGCCTTGAGGCACTTTTGAAGCGGCAGATTGAGGAGGGCAGGATTTCTTTTACGCTGGATACGGCAGAAGCTGTTAGAAATTCCCAGGCTGTATTTATTGCCGTAGGAACGCCGTCGCGCCGTTATTGCCGTGATGCGGATTTATCTTTTGTGCATGAGGCTGCGAGAGAGGTGGCCGAGAATCTTGATGGTTATACGGTGATTGTTAATAAATCGACTGTACCTGTTGGAACGGGGCGCGAAGTTGAGCAGATTATCCGTGAAACCAATCCGGATGCTGATTTTGATGTGGCGTCAAATCCAGAGTTTTTGCGTGAAGGCGCTGCGATTGATGATTTTATGCGCCCTGATCGTGTGGTTGTGGGGACCTCCTCGGAGCGCGCGCAAAAAGTGATGCGGGAAATTTATCGCCCGCTTTATCTGAACGAGACACCGATCCTGTTTACGAAGCGTGAAACTGCAGAGGTTATAAAATATGCAGCCAACGCGTTTCTCGCGACCAAGATCACCTTTATCAACGAGATTGCGGATCTTTGTGAAAAGGTTGGTGCGGATGTTCAGCAAGTGGCTAAAGGCATTGGAATGGACGGGCGTATTGGTTCGAAATTTTTACATGCAGGGCCTGGTTATGGCGGCTCATGTTTTCCAAAGGATACGCAGGCGCTTGTGCGGGCAGGTCAAAAATATGGCGCGTCCCAGAGGATCGTCGAAACCGTCATTGCCGCTAATGAAGACCGTAAGGCGCGCATGGCTGATAAGGTTATTGCGGCATTGGGCGGGGATGTGCGCGGTAAGAAAGTTGCTGTGCTGGGTGTTTCATTTAAGCCGAATACAGATGATATGCGGGATTCTCCGGCTCTTACGATTATTCCCGTGCTGCAACAGGCGGGTGTGGAGATAACGGCCTATGATCCAGAGGCAATGGAATCGGCGAAAGCGTTGATAGATGGGGTGAAGTGGTGCAAGGATTCATATGAGGCGCTGAGCGGGGTTGATGCGGTTGTCATCATCACAGAGTGGAACCAATTCCGTGCGCTTGATCTGGGGCGTATGCGTGATTTGATGAAGGGTAATACAATCGTTGATTTGCGCAATATCTATAAAATGACTGATATGGATGGTTTCCGCTATTTTTCTATCGGGCGCGAGGATATCTTGCCGGAAGACGAAAGGGTGCGTGCTATCGCCGCACAATAATTACATTTTAAAAATGTATATTATGGATATTTGTGAGCGGGTTTTGAAAAAAGAACTTGCAAATATGCGTGTTTATTGTGTATTTCTAATAGAAAGCCAAATAAAAAACAACAAAATTAAAATGTATATTCAGGGATTGGGATATGTATAAATATCTGGACGAGCTTGAGTCAAAAAGCATTTATATCCTTCGAGAGGCCTATAACCGTCTTAATCCGATGGGGATGATGTGGTCGATCGGTAAGGATTCTACGGCAATGCTCTGGATGGTGCGTAAGGCTTTTATGGGGCGCGTGCCATTTCCGGTGTGTTTGCTCGATACCGGTATGGAGATGGATGAGGTCTATGCTTTTCGTGATCGTTTGATTAAGGAATGGAATCTGGATTGTGTGAACTGGCAATGTCCCCCCGAAGAAGAAATGGACCAGACTTTGCCGCCGAAAACGCGTTCGGCGATGCGTAAGACGGAAGGTCTAAAAACCTTAATGAAGGAATACGGTTTTAAGGGTATTACTGGTGGTATTCGTCGGGACGAGCAGGGGCTTCGCGCGAAAGAGCGCGTGTTTTCTCCGCGTACGATTGACGGAGAATGGGATTTCAAAGATCAGCCGCCGGAGTTCTGGGATCAGTATAAAACCGAATTCCCGCATGACGAGGCCAAGGGCGCGCATTTGCGTATCCATCCGATTTTGCACTGGACGGAAATTGACATCTGGCGTTATCATCAACGTGAGGGCATTCCGTTTTGTCCGCTTTATCTGGCGCGCAAGGATGAGGAAACAGGCAAGATGATGCGTTATCGCTCGCTGGGTGAAAAAAATCTAACATTTCCGGTTGAAAGCTCGGCGTCTTCTATTGAGGAAATTATCGAGGAGCTTGAGACCACAAATACATCCGAGCGTGCGGGCCGTGCGATGGATAGCGAAACCGAGGATAGCTTCGAGAGATTAAGAGCGGCGGGATATATGTGATGCGATTGGTTTTATTGGTTTTTTTCGGTGTTGTATTATTTGTTTCGGGCATGGCTCAAGCTCAAAATGAACAGCCGCCTCCATATTATCCGAATGCATATCCTAACCCGTATCCACAACAAAACCCGAATCCATTCGCAGATCCGCAGCAAAATCCAAACCCATATCCGGTTGATCCGCAAACTATGGAAAATAGCGAGGGTATTTATCAACAAATACCCGGGCATAATAGGGCGGAAACTGCTGAGGTTCCTGATGGGCCGTTTGAGCTATGTGAGAGAGAATTTGGCAGCATATTTTTAGCTTTCAGAGATATTCGAGGGGATCTTGAGCTTTCTTTTACCGAAGAAGATGAACGTTACGAATATTATGAAGACTATCTCAATGGTTTGACATGGGTTTTGACAAAGGACAATTTTGAAGCTCATCCTTCAATCTTGTGTAAGGAAATAATAGAACAAAACGGAAAGAGGCTAAAGAGTATAACTATGTTTTGCGGCGCCAAGAAGGAAACTTGTGATCGTTTTCAAAAAGCTCTTGATAGCGGGTTGTAGTGGAAAATAAAAGATTCCTCCACGCGCTGCGCTTGGTCGGAATGACATTATCGGGTTTTTGTCATCCCGAGCGAAGTCGAGGGATCTAAAGAGAAAGAAAATATGAAATCGTACCATGTTTATATGATTACAAATTATACGAATGCGGTGCTTTATATAGGTATAACAGGTGATCTTGAAAAACGAATTTATGAGCACAAGTATGGTTTATATGAGGGCTTTTCCAAAAAATATAATGTGAATAAACTTGTCTATTGCGAAGAATTTATGGATGTGAACGAAGCTATTGCTCGTGAAAAGGAAGTCAAAAAATGGAGACGCGAGAAAAAGGACCGTCTTGTGGAGCGTATGAACCCACAGTGGCTTGACCTTTTTGAACAGGAGAACGGGTCGGATTCCTCCGTCTCTGGCGAGACGTTCGGAATGACAATGGAGTTAAAGGAAAATGACAAAAACTAACCAGAAGAAAAACATAGAGGTGATTTCTTCGAACCCACCAAAGGGACGGAAAAAACAAAATGCGAGGCATCCGCTCAAAGTGGTGATTGTCGGGCACGTGGATCACGGGAAGTCGACTTTGATCGGCCGTCTTTTATATGACACGGATTCTTTGCCGGAAGGGAAGTATGAAGAGCTAAGGGCTATTTGTGATCGGCGCGGGACGGATGCTCTGGAGTGGTCATTTGTTCTGGATTCCTTTCAGGCTGAGCGCGATCAGGCCATCACGATTGACTCGACGCAAATATGGTTTTCTACAGATGAGCGCGATTATGTGATTATTGATGCGCCTGGTCACCGTGAGTTTCTCAAGAATATGATCTCCGGTGCGGCGGCAGCAGATGCGGCTATTCTGGTGGTCGATGGTACGGAAGGGGTGCAGGAGCAAACGCGGCGGCACGCTTATCTTTTGCATCTTCTTGGTTTGCAGCAGATTGCTGTGGTGATTAACAAGATGGATATGCTGGGTTATGAGCCGGAGGCTTATGACAAGGTGGTGCGCGAGGTGAAGGAGTATCTGGGCTCGCTTAATATTGTGCCGCGTTTTATCGTTCCGATTTCGGCGCGGGAAGGGGATATGATTTCCGAGCGCGGGGAGAATATGGATTGGTATGAGGGGCATTCTCTGATTAAGGTTCTGGATAGTTTCGAGATTGCACCTGCACCAATATCTTTGCCGCTTCGTTTTCCTGTGCAGGATGTTTATCGCTATGAAGAGCGCCGCATTATCGTTGGCCGCGTTGAGACGGGTGTTTTACGCAAAGGCGATGTTTTGCAATTTGCACCGGGGGATGAGCAAGCTACAGTCCAATCCATTGAAGTCTGGCCTGAAAATCCCGATAAAATAGAGGCCAAGCCAGGCGAGTCTATAGGGATTACACTGGATCAGCGTTTATTTGTAGAGCGTGGGCATATTGGCTCGCATGTTGAAAACCCGCCAATGCTCTCTAATGTATTTCGGGCGAGCTTGTTCTGGCTTGCTCATAAGCCGCTTAAGGTCGGGAATTCTTATAAGATTCGCTATGCGAAGCACGAGGCGATGGTTTCAGTTCAATCTATTGATAAGGTGATTGATACGCAGGATTTATCCGATGATTCGAAGTCAGGCGAGGTGGTGCGTAATGCGGTGGCCGAGGTTACATTGCGTGCGCGTGATATGCTGCCGATTGATCCATATAGTGATAATCCGCAGACTGGCCGCTTTGTTTTGTACGAGAATTACGATATTGCGGGAGGCGGCGTGATTAGCATGGAAGGCTATGCCGATCAGAGAAGAAATGCGCCAAAGGCGCAAAATGTCGAGGCGGTAGATCATATTATTACGCAGGAATTGCGCGCGAAGAAAAACGGCCATAGGAGCGGAATATTCTGGCTAACGGGTCTGTCTTCTGCGGGGAAAACAACTTTGGCTATGGCGGCGGAAAAAATCCTGTTTGAAAAAGGCATCAATGTGAGTGTGGTTGATGGTGATAATTTGCGTGTGGGTATTAATAAAGATCTTGGTTTTACGCCGGAGGATCGCGCCGAGAATATACGCCGGACTGGATATGTGGCACAAATGATGGCCGAGGCCGGTAATGTCGTGATCGTTTCTGTGATTTCACCATATCGTGCGGATCGCCGAAGGATCAGGGATCGGGTCGAGGGGTTGTACCATGAGATTTATCTTTCTGCTGATCTGGATGCATGCGAAAGCCGTGATAAGAAGGGTGTTTATAAAAAGGCCCGGGATGGTAAAATCAAGGACTTTACAGGGATCGATGCGCCTTATGAAACGCCGGCTAATCCGGAATTAATGATTGATACACAAAATAACGACATTGATTTTTGTGTTAAGCAGCTTGTAGAGTATATTGAAGCACAAATAGCGCCGGGTGATTTGTCAGATGATTCTCAAGCTAAAGAGCAGATTCTAGATTATGTCCTCTAAGAGCTTTGATCTTTCCGTTTGAACGGCGTCACTCATCGCTTACGTAGTTTTTCTGCGCTTCGCTCTTCGTTTCTGGTTCAAACGAAATGCTCTTTGCTCTAATATAGGGTGCTATTTGAAAACGGAGTAGATCTATATGAATTCTGGTTCTAAACTTCTCTCACATCGCGCAGCGCTTTGTAATATGGTAAGGCGCGTGGCTGTGGATGCAGGGGAGCTTATCCTTGAATATGCTGATGGCCTTCAAAAGATGGAAATTGTTTCCAAATCTGATGGCTCGCCTGTAACGCAGGCAGATGAGCAGGCCGAAAAGCTTATAGAAGACTCATTGAAAAAGATTTTGCCGGATATTCCCTTTATCGGTGAAGAAAAAGTGGCTGAAAACGGGATGGTTGATAAGAGTGGCAGCGAGTATTTCTGGCTGGTTGATGCTTTGGACGGGACACGGGAGTTTATAAGCGGCGGCGAGAATTATACGGTTAATATCGCGCTTGTTCATCATGATCTGCCTGTGCTTGGCGTGGTCTATGCGCCGGAAAAAGGCGAGATATATTTTGGTTTCACAGAAACGGATGGAGAGGGGAAGGCATTTCGTTTTTTCGAAGATTCGGAAAAAGAAAAGCCTATCAGGGTGCGCCCCATGCCTAAAGAAGGTTTGGTGGTATTTTCCAGCAAGCATTTTGCCGATAATGAAAAGATGGAAATTTTTCTGGGAAATTTCAAAATTGCAAAAGTCCTGCATATGTCCAGCTCACTGAAAATCTGTAATATTGCGGCGGGAAAGGCTGATTTATATCCAAGACTTGGGAAAACATGCGAGTGGGATACGGCGGCAGGGGATGCTATTTTGAGAGCTGCGGGCGGCATTATTCGTGATTTGGATCAAAATATTTTACAATATGGACAAGGTTTGAGAGAAAACTATCTAAATCCGGAATTTGTAGCGTCTTCGAAAGAGCTATTTTGGGAAAAGGACATTTTTTAAAGAAAAAATGTTCAAAAGCTGTTATTTTTTAGAGAAGACGTGTAATATATTCCTATTGTTTTTAATGAGCGAAGAATAAATACAGATATGCGCGTTTATGTCATTTCTTTTTTTGCACTTGTACTTTTTGCCGTAGCGGTCGGGATATTATTCGCCGATAGCAAGCAATTGGCGGCCCAGAGTGCGGATGAAATATTGTCGTCATCTCGTCAAGGCGGGTTTGTGCCTTCTACCGGATTTGAAGAAGTTGATATCGTGGCGGCGGCTTTTCCTATGACCCCAAGGGGATGCGGAAAGCGCGCAGCATTCTTTACCGTGGCCAAGGGAATGTATTATCAGAAAACAAAACTTGAGCAAATTTCCGCTCAGGCCAAGATGTTCGAGCCGCTTTTTGCCGATGTTTATAAAAAGCTGGATAAGCATGGTCCGATAGAGGCCACTGTGAAGAATATGGAAGAGTATATTGACTGCATTAAAGGGGCGGAAAAGATAAAGGATTCCAAAGACGCCAAAGAAGAGGTCGATTTGCACGAGACATGTGTCGGGGTTACGGAATTTGCACTGGATGTGGTCAATGGCGTAAAAAACAGACGCGAGAAAGAAAGCCTGATTGCGGCGTATGAGCGAAAAGAAGTTAATTTCGAAGGAACGCCCTATGAGAGATTTGAAAACGCAGATGAGATGTTGATCAATAAGATCTATGATCTGGCGAAGGGTGATTATGACGCGGCTGTGGAAACGGCGGGGATGATATCTCTGGGGTGCTATAACAAGTAAGTAAAAAAGCATATTCCGGCTTTTTTTGATATTTTCCTTACTTATGGCAATAAAAAATTTGCATATTCATATGTAATTGATTATAACCCTGAATAATGGGTATGAATTACAACTATTTAAATGACAACAAATAAGGTGATTAAGATGTCTTCTGAAAAAAGCAATAAAACACTAGGACCAGTTTTGGCAGCGGCTTTGGCAGCGACGACTTTTGCAGGGGATGTGCTTGCTCAAGAACCTGTTTCAAATCAAGGTCAAGAAGGGCAAACGCAAGCAGTTCAAATAAATACAAATCGCCTGAATATTTCTAAATCTACTTGGGATACAATGAAAATAGTAGTTGATGAAATAAAAAGGAATCCGAAATCGCAGAAAATTTATGGAAAAACGGTAAATAAAAATGGTAAAGAAAGTTATGGGATTAACAGAGAATTTGTTCATACTGGTGGGATTCCTAAAAAGTATTGGGAATTATCAAATAGAAAACCTCCTGAAGCAAAATCGCATGGGGAGGAGCAGCCTGTTGCTTTTAATATAGAAACATTGAAAGATTACGTTAGATTGTTAGCTCAAAAGAAAGCTCAGACCTTTATTCATTTAGGCGTTATAGGAGATAGAAACAGAATATATAAGGTTGCAGAGGCTGTTCAAGGCGAGATCGACTTTAATAAAGAGCACTATAAAGATACAGCACCTTTTATTGGTGGTATTTTTCGGGTAGTTCCTTCGGAGGGGGACAAGAAAAGTTTAACATCAAAGCAACAAGAAGAAGGCATTTTAGTTTTTGTTAGAGGGGAGCTTTATGGAAACATTGGTGATCTCAAGGAAGCTATTGAAAGTGTAAGAGAGATATGGTGGCACAATCTCGTTTCTATAAACAATGAAGAGTTGATAGAACTTATTGAACAGGGCAATAAAATATCTCAGGAGAAGGCTCGGAATGGTTCTGGTGATTCTACTGTCAAAAATCCAGAGGCTCTTAATCTGGAATAGAAAACCATCTAATTTGTGCTATCAGCGGAAAGATTTTATGCCATTTTCATAGAATCGACATAACCAGTATATCCGTAACTTTTTTCTGCGTCGAGAACTGGCTGATTTTCTTGAACAAATGTAGCTACTGGCTGGAACGCGCTTGCAAGTTCCATTGTTTGCCACGCGCCAGAGGGTAAAAACGAATTTTCCTGAGGATCATCAGAAGTTTCTACGGCTTCGGCAACACTTATGCTTTCATAGTTACGTTCATCTAATGCAAAATCTCCCTCACTTTCAGGTTCAAAAGTAAAGTCGTCATTTTTCATGGAATCGATATTTGATCCGGAGGAGAAGCCAAGAGAAGCCAGCATTGATTTAGCGACATCTTCAGGGGCTTGATCAGCAATTTCCGCACCGTCATTTCCGTTTGTCGTGGTAGATGCTGCGTTAAAGGTCTGTGTTGGTATAGGTGTACCCAGTAATTCATTAGCATTAATTTCAGGCTTGGTTTTGTTCTGCAATATTCTGGTAGAAACATTATCCAGACCCATTTGAGTTGCTGCAGCGGCAATCATGTCCTGATCAATTCTTTTACTATCAAGTGTCCCGTTTTCACCAATATAATCATTAATATCCAGGCCCATTTCTTCAAGACGGCGTCTAAGTTCTTTCCTCTTGTCGATACTTTCGGCATTTGTATTTTTCGTATCCAGATCTGCTTCGCTCATACTGGCGAGGAATGCTCTGGCTTCTTTAAGCCTTTCCAGCAGATATTTGGTCTGCTCACGAATTTGATCTTTTAAACGCTGGTTTGATACAAGGAAGGCGTAGGCTTCCCTGTCTTTTTTCTCTTTGACGGCGTTCAAGCTGTCTATTGCGGTATTATTAAGCGCGGCGCGACCAATTTTAGTAGCAATAACGCCTTTGGTTGGGTCGTAACTATTAGGGTCCCGTAGGCTGCTGCCAATGTCAAGATCTGCTAACACATAATCATTGGTGGTTTGGTCATCTTTTTCTTTTTGTTTTGTTGTAATCTTAAGGTCGGGTGCGTCATCAATACCGTAGGGTTCATCCCATTCATTATCCCCGGTATAATGGTTTTGGTTCCCATTAAGTTCATGTTTGTTTTCAAAACCTACGGAAGCATCACCGAAAACCTTTCTGACGTGTTCTCTGGCGGTATCTAGGGCTCGCTGGACCTGAGCACCATAACTCATATCCTCGAAAGACTTGATTTTTGGAAAGCCATCTGCAAATTGTCCGCGATTTTGTAACGCTGCCGTTAATCCCACTTGTTTCACTTTGTATCTCCCCCCGGATAACATGTGAGCTAAAAAGGGGAGAATATCCTATAAAAGGTTAACATTATGTAAATGGAAGAAGGATTAAAGACACACAGCACTTATATTATCCTATCTCCCCGTATCCGGCCCAAATGGCAATTATTTGCTCTGTAATGACCGCATACCTATGAAACCTACGCCTATTTTTTGTGAATTGCAAATTTTTTTTAGAAAAATCCTGAATAGTTCAAATAGTGAATTAAGTATTTGTTTTGTAAATACTATTGCCATTATTATGGAATACAAAATTTATGTATAATAATGCATTATAATTTACATAGTCATGCTTTTATGGTGTCGAATTCGAAGGAAGTCGTTTTATTAACGCTATTAGAGATGCTATAAAAAATAGCATTCCAATCCACCAGCTTTGCCACATCCCGTAACCAACAGCCATAACGGTGAGGGCGGATATGAATACGGCTAATGTAAGGCGGCTATCTTCCGGTTTTTCCTTACTTATTGTATTGAGATAGAAAGCAAACAGAGCCGAGGCCAGCAAGGCTCCGATGGCGCCGAATTCGATCCAGATTTGAACGGAGAAATTATGAGGATGTAAAACGGTTGCTGCTTTAAAGAAGATTTGTTTGGTGTCAAAATCCTCTATAAAACGTGTGACCAGAATGCCGTGTCCAAATACAGGGCTTTTTAGGGCATAGCTTGTGACAAAGTTCCAGATTTCAAGGCGCTCTGCGGCGTAGCCTTCTTTGATCCAGGGCACGGAATTCACATCAACGACTATGGCGTTAAACATTAGCTTAACAATAAAAGGCGTTGTAACAATCGCGATTGCAATCAAAATGGCTGTGATCTTATAGGCGGGTTTATACTTATAGGGAAAAACGAAATAGGTGAGGGTACCGATTACAAAGGCAAGTTGCGCGGACTGGCTCTGGGTTAGTGCTAACATAATCAACATTAAAGCACAGTAAAACACGGTTGCCTGTTTCTTGTGATTTTCCTCTAATGCTGATTTTTTTATGATTGTGAGCATGGGAAAAAAGAGCAGTACCTGAAAAACAATGCCTCTATTTAATACGGCGGTACTTATATTAGGATTTCTTGTTGTACCATGGCTCAGGTGGTAGAGCTGTAAATCAAAGATTAGTTCAAGCGAGCACAGGAACATGGTGGCTCCGGCGGCGAGCGGCAAGAGTAATAGGGCGGGGTGATTGCCGATTTTTATGTTTGGCAGGCTCGTATACAAAACAAGTCCACCGATAAAAAGTCCTGCAATTTTCAAGATTCTGACTGGTAACTCAGAAGAAAACTCCGACCAGATGAGGCTTGTAGACGCTAAAATAATAATACCAAGTAAGGTAAGGCCAAGAGTTTTGGGAATTATCAGTTTTTCTTGAATCCAAAATCGGCAATATATCAGTGTTCCAATGCCTATTAGAAAGGGAAACCACCCCAGAATTCTGGGAAATTCCAGTGAAAACAGGATCATCAGGGCCATGCTGCCGATCAGGAACCAAGGGGCAAGTTTTGTGTCTTCATGTGCGGCTGAAAGTGTGTTCATCTTAAAAACTTCTAGCAGAGTTTTTTTGTAATTATCAGGGTGAAAATAAAAAAATAAAAAAAATTCCAAGATTTTGTCTGTTCGAAGCGTCTAACTTTTGTAAACTAGGTCCTGTTTTATATTTGGACAAAGGGAATTTATGCCCGAGGCAGAAACGCAAAATTTAGTAAAAGCCGCGCAAAGCGGGAACTCTGATGCTTTCGAGGCATTGGTGAATATGTATTATGAGGCAATGTTCAAAATGGCATTTAAATGGTGCGGCAATCAAAGGGATGCGGAGGATATCACGCAAGAGGCGTGTATCAAGCTTGCCCGAGGGATTTCCAGTTATAAAGGTGATTCGGCTTTTACGAGTTGGCTTTACCGTCTTGTCATTAACACTGCCAAGGACTGGGTGAAGGCGCAAGGGCGCCATGATCATGGTGGGGAGCAGATGCTTGAAACTATTCAGGTACGGGATAATGCGGAGGATAGTCTTTACGCATCCCAAGTCTGGGCAGAGGTGCATAAATTGCCCGAAGCAGAGAAAGAATCGCTTTTGCTGGTGATGGCGCAAGGGTTATCACATAAAGAGGCTGCCAAATTATGCGGGGTAAAGGAAAGTACGATTTCATGGCGAATCCACGAAGCACGCAAAAAGCTGGAAGCTGTATTCGGAAAGGAGCGGAAACATGGATGAGAATAGTTTGAAAAAAATCCTGTCAGAAGATATTGCTCCGCCCGTGGATGATAATGCGCGGAAAAGAGCGGTTAATCTGGCTGTGGCAGAGTTTAAAGCGTCAAGCCATGAAAAAAATCAAAAAAAATCCCAAGGAAATTCGTTATTCGCTCGTCTTATAGGCAAATCCAATGTTTATGAGAGGAGAACACAGATGAAACAACGTAACAAATTTTTGACAGGAACGGCCCTGGCGACGCTGGCAGCGGTTCTTGTGGTGGGCACGATGGTGTCGGAGAAAACCTATGATATTACAAAATTGCCACAGGGTGCAGGGAGCAAAGTAACTAGCGGTACTTATATTGAGAAAGGAGACGCGGTTCCTCAACGACAACCTAGCAGCAGCACGAATAATTTCGGATCTATTGCAGCAAATGTTTCTACATCCAGATCAAGCAAAGTGGCAGAAGCAATTGTCGATTTCTTTTCTTCTGATACGGACGGTAAATCCGATACGCAAGTATCGCATCCACCTGGAACGGATGAAGCGATGCCAGCTTATGTTGCGGCGGTTAAGCAAAAGAATGAAGCGGAATTGGAGCGTGCTATCCAAAACGGTGAAAGTGCAATACCTGTGCCGATGGAAGCGCCGACAGAGCGTTTGGCATTGTCTAAGGCGGATAAAAGACTACAAGATAAACGACTACAAGAGGAAGATCCGCTAGTTATGTGGCGTACACTGCAAGAAGAACGTGTTGAAGGTGAAGCACGTGGGAATAAGCCTGCCGAGGCGGATGCAGTGGCGGGGCGCTCTGCGCCGCTCTTTAATGCGCCGACTTCGAATATAGTGATTGCCCCTCAGCCTGATGTCGTGCCGCCGATTTATCAGGATCAAAACCGCGATAAATTCGAGGAAACAAAACCTAACCCGTTCAAGACGGTGGCCGAAGAGCCTGTCTCGACATTCTCCAGTGATGTTGATACGGCGAGTTACAGCTTTGTCCGTAAGCAGCTTAATATGGGACGTTTGCCGGATCGTCATGCGGTTCGCATCGAGGAAATGGTGAATTACTTCGATTATGCGTATCCTCATGCGACGGATCAGGCTCAACCCTTCAAACCTACGGTTGTTATCATGGACAGCCCGTGGGCGGAAGGCAAGAAGCTGATGCAAATTGGCATTAAAGGTTACGAGATCAGCGAAAAGCCGCGCAGTAATCTGGTGTTTTTGCTCGATACGTCGGGTTCTATGAATGCGCCGGATAAATTGCCGCTGGTGAAATCCTCGATGAAGATGCTGCTTGATAGCCTTCATCCGGATGATACTGTGGCGATTGCGGTTTATGCAGGCTCTGCCGGAACGGTTCTGGAGCCGACAAAAGTGCGTGAGCGCAGCAAGATTTTCAATGCGATTGATAATTTGAATGCAGGTGGATCAACGGCTGGTGCGGCCGGGATTGCCTTGGCCTATCAACTGGCCGAGCAGAATTTCGATCAGGAAGCCTTAAACCGCGTTATTCTAGCGACTGATGGCGATTTTAATGTCGGGATGAGTAATCACGAAGCCTTGAAAGAATATATCGAGGAAAAACGCGATAATGGCGTATATCTCTCTGTTCTTGGCTTTGGGTCAGGTAATGTGAATGACCAGTTGATGCAGGCTCTGGCGCAAAATGGTAACGGCGTGGCGGCTTATATTGATAATCTCAATGAAGCGCGCAAAGTTCTGGTCGAGGAAGCAACGTCTTCGCTCTTCCCGATTGCCAAGGATGTGAAGTTCCAGATTGAGTTTAACCCCAATACAGTCGCTGAGTATCGCCTGATCGGTTATGAGACCAGAGCGCTGAAGCGTGAGGATTTCAATAATGACAAGGTCGATGCCGGCGATATCGGGGCAGGGCACACAGTCACCGCGATCTATGAATTCGTTCCGGTGGGCAGCGAGGCTGTGAGTATTGATCCGCTGCGCTACGGGGTCAAAAAACCAACGGCAGAAACCAGCATCCCCGAAGGCAATACGCAGGAATATGCATATCTAAAGATGCGCTATAAACTGCCAAGCGAGTCCAAAAGCAAGCTGATCACTACGCTTGTTAAGCTAGGCGGTGGCGAGGATGTCTATGATTTCACGAATGTGAAATACGAAATGACGACGGCCGTGAATGATCTGCAACGCGAAGCGCTCTTTGCGGCTTCTGTGGCGGGCTTTGGGCAAATCCTGAAGCATGATCATAATGTCGGTGATCTTAGCATGGATGATGTGATCAAGATGGCCCAGATCGGTAAAGGGGATGATCCTTTTGGTTACCGCTCCGAGTTTATCCAGCTTGTGAGATTGGCGAAAACCTTTAAGCGCTAGTCATTTGATTTTAGTTCCGGACAGCGTTGCGTCGCTTCTTACGTATTCTTATACGCTTCGTCGCTAGCGCCTTGTCCGAGAACTATCTCAAATGACTAATTGTTATTTTCCCTCCCCCTTAATCCCTCTCCCCGTATGGGGGGAGGGAATTGTTTTTCACTAAACGTCATTACCCGCCTTGTGCGGGTAATCCATCAAGTAGATTGCACGGACAAGCCGTGCAATGACGTTATTTTTCTTCCTGTCATTCCGACTAACCCCGCACTTGATGCGGGGGCATGGAGGAATCTAGATCCCTCGACTTCGCTCGGGATGACAGAAAAAGGAAGGGACGGTTTTACTGCCTCTTTTTACTCACCTAAAATACCCCAGAACCTTGGCAATCGAGTTTTTCTCAATTGCTTCATAAAGGTCGAATTCACTTAAGACTTCATGGCCCAGAGCCTTTTCAAATTCTTCCTGTGAGGAGCTTTTGAACAGGTCCTTGGTTTCATGGTCCGAAGCGTTGGAGGAGAAAATTCCGGCGGCGCTGACGGGCAGGAAATCTTCATATACGATCGGGATATAATCAACAAGGCCGTCACGGATGAGGTTATTGATATTGCGTGTTACTGTGCCGTGATGATTTTTGCCTTTTTCGGTCAGGAAATACTGGAAATAGGCCAGATTTTCTTTGCGCATTTCTTCGTAAGTGCTCGGGAAGGCTTTGAAGGTGTCTTCCAGAACCTGCATATATTCATCGGCGTTCGAGCCGTCTATGGCGGGGATGATTGTCTCGCGCACTTTATTGAGAAATTCATCATAAAGGCTGCGCCCCTCCGGTCTGAGGGCTGCGCTGCGTTGTTCGATCTCGCCAAAGCGGGCTGTATGTTCGCCCTCTACTCCGTGGAATTTTACCGGCTCGGTCAGGGCCTTGAAAGAGGTCTGGCGCAATAAAACGGGACAGCTTTGCGGCGGGCCTTCAATCACGTTTTTCGGGTTGATTCCGTGCAAGGGCATCTGGCGCTGTACTTCATCAATGTCGAGTGTGCGCGGGGTCAGGTGGTTGATATGCGGCCCCTTGAAGCACACAATATCGGCAGCGCGCGGGTCGATGGCTTTGAGCTGGAGGTAGAAATCTTTATCGACGACGGCATCTTCGTGCCATTTGAAAACGTGGGTGGCCTCAACGATGAAGGTGTCTGAGTCCTCATCATCCAGACCGCCTTGTTTTTCGGCCTTGTCGATCAGATAACGCAGTTCATCGCCGAAAATATCCCTTATTTCCAGTATGGCTTCACATTTTTTTCTTAATTCCGGATCGGTGATAAGTTCTGTGCGCAAAAGAGATGTGAAAACGCGGAAAGGAGATTTTGAAAGTTCATCCCCGTCAATAGGACGAAAGCATGTGGAATGAACAGGAACTCCGGCCTGGGTGAGGTCGTAATAGCTTACGGCTTTCATATTCATCACACCGAACAGGCGTGACATGGTTGCAAGTTCCTCGGCTTTGCCGATTCGAATCGCGCCGTGACGTTCTTCGGTGATGCGCTCCAGATTATCACTTTCCGAGAGCTTCTTTTTTAGTTCCGGATCATTTTCCAGCACGGACATATTCACATCACGCACCATATCCAGAAGCGTACCATAAGCTGGCACTTCCTCGCGGTACATAAGGGACATGGCGCGGGAAAAACGGGTTCTGATCTTGTGTGGCGGTATTAAATTCTCTGACATTTTTTGCCTTTTTTTATGAGCTAGGTCTTTTAATTCTCTTCTTCCATGATACTGTATTTTATCACTGTCAGGGAAGATGAAAGATGAGAGGCGCGAAAAAGATTTTCAAAGCACTGGGTCTGGACAAGAAGATACTGCAGGGCGGAGATCTTCCTGTTTACTCGCCCATTGACGGGTCGGAACTTGCGCGTGTGCACAAAAACAGTGTAGAGGACGCGCAGCAAGTTGCTCTGAATGCCAGTGAAGCCTTCAAATACTGGCGATCCGTTCCAGCCCCAAGACGCGGGGAATTGGTGCGGATTTACGGTAATATCTTGCGGGAGAACAAGGAAGCGCTGGGCGCGCTGGTTACTTTGGAATGCGGTAAAATCCTGCAAGAGGGTTTGGGTGAAGTGCAGGAAATGATTGATATATGTGACTTTGCAGTGGGGCTTAGTCGCCAGCTTTACGGGCTGACGATCACCTCCGAGCGGCCCGAACATAAAATGCGTGAAATATGGCAGCCTTTGGGGCCTGTGGGGATTATCAGTGCCTTTAACTTTCCTGTGGCGGTGTGGGCATGGAATGCGGCTTTGGCACTAGTCTGTGGAAATAGTGTTGTCTGGAAACCATCCGAGAAGACGCCGCTAACGGCTCTGGCGTGTCAGAAACTCTTCGAGAATGCCTGCATGGAGCTTGGTGCAGGTGTGCCGGAACATCTTTCGCAAGTCTTGATCGGGGAGCGTGATATCGGGGAGGCGATGGTCAGTGACAAGGTTTATCCGCTTATTAGTGCCACAGGCAGTACGGCGATGGGTCGTTCTGTTGGTCCCAAGGTCGCACAGCGTTTCGGGCGCAGCATTTTGGAGCTTGGCGGTAATAATGCGATTATTATTACATCCCATGCCGATCTCGATTTGGCGCTGCAAGCTGTGTTGTTCGGGGCTGTTGGTACATGCGGGCAGAGATGTACCTCAACGCGCAGGATTTTTGTGCATCAAAGTATCCATGATAAATTTGTGCAGCGACTGAAAAAAGCTTATGAGGGGTTACCCATAGGCAATCCACTGGACGGGAAAACGTTGGTCGGGCCGTTGATTGACGAGCAGGCTTATCTGGCGATGGAAGATGCGCTGAACAGGGCCCAGCTTGATGGTGGGAATATCATCGGCGGTGGGCGCGTTTTGGCGGATAAATATCCGCGTGGATTTTACGTGAAACCGGCGATTGTGGAAATGCCGGGCGGCTCGAACGTGCAGGAAGAGACTTTCGCGCCGATCCTTTATGTCTTTAAATATACGGTTCTGGTTGATGCGATTAAGCGGCAAAATGCCGTGCCGCAGGGCTTGTCTTCTGCTATTTTCACAAAGGATATCCAAGAAGCCGAGATCTTTACATCCGAAACGGGGAGCGATTGCGGCATAGTCAATGTGAATATCGGAACATCAGGTGCGGAAATTGGCGGTGCGTTTGGCGGGGAGAAAGAAACAGGCGGTGGCCGCGAAAGCGGCTCTGATAGCTGGAAAGCCTATATGCGGCGCGTGACCTCGACCGTGAATTACGGGAATGCGCTGCCGCTCGCGCAGGGGATAAGTTTTGATGTTAAGGATTAGGCAAAAGAAAAAATGCGCAAAATTTTGTCTTTGCGCATTTCTCACCGTTCAATTCTGATGCAACCCGAATTTATAGTCATTTACGATAAGAATTGGACAGTCTCCAAGCATGTCATTGCCTGAATTTTTTTCTAAAAATTCTAAGGCAATCCATAATTATCTGGATTCCCCTAGAATTTTACGGCGTAAAATTCGGGGAATGACGAGATTTGATTTGTCCAATCAATATTCTAAATAACTATATAATATAAAAACCCCTATAATTTTTTGTTAAGCTTGGCGGGGTTTTCCGTTAGGCTTTGTTATATGATTCGAAATCGAGGGGCAACCATGCGCTATTATTCTCATCTGCTTTTACACTTGTTTGTTGTTATGTTTGTTTTTGGCCTGAACGCGAAGGCTGTGGCTTGCCCCGCCGTTGAGTGCGAGGAGGATGCGGCGACAATCGGGGTGGGGGATTACGCGCCGGATTTTGTGTTGCCCAATGCCTATAACGAGCCGCGCAAATTATCCAAGCTTTTGGAGCGTGGACCGGTAGTGCTGAGCTTTTATCGCGGGGGGTGGTGTCCGATTTGTAACGAGCAGTTACAGGCTTATCAGGAGCATCTGGAGACGTTCAAGAAACATAGTGCGGCTTTGGTGGCGGTCTCGCCGGAAAAGCCGGAAAACGCGAATGATACGTCTGTGCGTAATAGTTTGAAATTCGAGGTTTTAAGCGATTACGGGAATAATATCGCAAGGATGTATGATCTGATCTGGCGGATTCCGGAGGATCAGCACGCGGGCTTTAATGAATGGATGAAGAATAAGTACAATAAGACACTTGCCGAGTTTAACGGGCTGGAAAGCTACGAGCTTCCGATTCCGGCAACGTTTGTGATCGGTCGTGACGGCAAGATCGCCTATATGTTCCGCGATGAGAACTACAAAAACCGCGCCCCGCTGGAGGAGATATTCAAGGCGCTGGAGGGGTTGGAAGAGCAGTAGGTTTTTATATCCCAAAAATGGATATTTGGAAGTATTATTAGGCAAAGTATGGAAAAATATAATTATGAATAGCCAACAGCAAGATAATAAAAGGCAGCTTCGTGTGTACTTACTCTGGGTATTAATTGTGCTCAGTGTAATTATTCCTATTCTTTACTTTACCGCTAAACTTGAAGGTGATTTTATTGGAACCGCAGTTTCAGTAACAGCTCAAGTTATTGAGACTAATAAAAATACTGGAGCGAAAAGAAAATATGAACTTTTGATTGAGTTTAAGACAAACGAAGGAGAGTTGATAAAAACAAAAGTTGAAGAGTATAAAACCAGAGACCATAACCCGATGAAAAAAATAACTGTATTTTATGATCCGAATAATCCGGATAGGGTCATGACTGAATATATATATAAAATGGCATTAACATTTAAAGATATGGCAAATTATGGTTATTGGATTTGGCTTTTTAGTTTGTTTGCTCTTATAGCCTTATCACTTTCTCCTAAAGTGGAGATCGTAGAAAGAAGATAACCTGTTAGATTTCTCCATTACTTTGTAATGTTCGAAATGACAGGTTTTTTAACTCCGTAAAACCTTAAGCCATTCTTTTTGCGTATCGCTCAGGCGGTCATCGGGGGTCATGACGGCGCCTTTGAGGGCGGTGCGGATGTTTTCCGGTGTTTCGGAAATGCCGTTTTCAAGGAGCTTTAGGACCAGTTTTTTGATCTTTTCGATATTTTCAAAGTAAACGGCAAAGACGGCTTCGACGCTGACGTGTTCGTCGGGGTCTTCGCGCCAGCAATCATAATCGGTGGCAATCGCCAAGGTCACATAGCCCATTTGGGCCTCACGGGCGAGGAAGGCTTCGGGGACGTTGGTCATACCGACAACATCGCAGCCAGCCGCCCCGCGCAGGAAAAAGCTCTCGGCCTTTGTGCCAAGGCGCGGGCCTTCGACGCAGGCATAGGTTTTATCGCTGTGGAGTTTCAGGCCGATATCATTGGCGGCCTTCAAGACATCCTGTGTCAATGCGGGGCAGGTCGGGGTGGCGGTTGAAATATGCGCGGTTACGCCTTTGCCAAAGAAAGAGGCTTCACGTTTGCCGCGCGTGTGGTCGAAATATTGTGAGGCCAAGGCAAGATCGCCGGGGGCGATTTCTTCCTGCAGCGAGCCGCTTGCGGAAATGCTTAAAACCGTGCGGGCGCCAAGGCTTTTCAGGGCGTAGATATTGGCACGGAAATTGACCTCGGAGGGGAGAAATTCGTGATGGCGTCCGTGGCGGGGCAGGAATAATACATTGCTTCCGAAGGCTTTGCCCTCAACGACCGGTGCGGAGGGTTTACCAAAGGGGGTGGTGATGTCGTGCTCTTTTATAATTTCCAGTTCATCTAAGGCATAGAGGCCTGATCCGCCTATGATTGCTAACATCTCGTTTTTCCTTTTCTTAAATAGCGTATTGAGTGAAGAGTAACTCATTCGCAAAATCCCCGAAGCTTTCACCATCTTTAGCATTACTGGCGTATTTGGCAAAGAGGTCATCCAGAATTTCCAGTATTTCTGCTTCGTCGGCTTCTTCGCGGTAGACACTGTTCATGCGTTTTCCGACATAATCACCGCCAAGGCGCAAAACGTATTTGCCCGGCGCTTTGCCGATCAGGCCAATTTCCGCAACATAGGGGCGGCCACAACCATTCGGGCAGCCTGTGATGCGGGTTGTAATGGGTTTGTCCGACAGGCCGTGTTTATCTTGCAGAGCCTCGACTTTGGAGACAAATTCCGGCAGGTAACGCTGGCCTTCTGCCAGAGCAAGCGAACAGGTTGGCAGGGCCACGCAGGCGATGGCTTCCTGACGGGTTTTGCTTTGTTTATCGGTTGAAATACCGTTTTTGGACAAAATCTTTTCGATTTTGGTCTTATTTTTTTTATCAATATCAATCAGCATAACATTCTGGTTTCCGGTAAAACGGAAACCGCAGCAATCCAGTTCGGCTATTTCTTTAAGCGCGGTTTTTACTTTGTAATCTTCAAGGTCTTTGACAAGGCCGGTTTCGACAAACATGGTGTAATGCCATTTGTTTTTATGATCTTGCAGCCAGCCAAAAGCATCGCCGCGATGGGTGAAGCTGTAGGGGCGGGCCTCTTCGAATTTAAAGCCAAGGCGTTTTTCGACTTCGCCTTTGAAGAATTCGACGCCAAGTCGGTCAAGCGTGTATTTTAATCTTGCCTGTCTGCGGTCTTCTCTATTGCCGTAATCGCGCTGTACGGCGGCAATCTGCCAGCATGCTTCTATGGCTTTGTCTTTGGGCACGAAGCCGATAATTGTTCCAAGGCGCGGATAGGTTTTCGAATTTCCGTGTGTTGCGCCGAACCCGCCGCCAATGGCTACGTTAAAGCCTTCGAAGGTTTTTCCATCACCAATGGCGATCAGGCCGATATCTTGCGAGAAAACGTCATTTTCATTATGGGGCGGGATGACTATCCCGATCTTGAATTTACGCGGCAAATAGCGGTCTTGGTAAAGAGGGTCCTCTTCGGCGGGTTGATCTTGCGGGAGCTTTTCCCCATCCAGCCAGATTTCCTTAAATGCTCCTGTTTTAGGAAGAAGGGCTTCGCTGATTTTATCGGCATAGGCGTGGACTTCGGCGTGATAGGGGGCGAGAAGCGGATTGCCGCCGGACATCACGTTCCGGTTTACATCACCGCATGCCGCAATAGAGTCCAGTCCCAGCGCATCGAAATCCTTCATGGTTGGCTTCATGTGAGCTTTGACTACGCCGTGAAACTGTACAGTCTGGCGCGTGGTGATCTTGATGGTGCCATTGGCATGTGTATCACAGCTTTTTTGCAAACCCAGCCATTGTTTGGCGGTGATATCTCCGCCCGGTATGCGCAGGCGGATCATAAAGGAATAGGCCCATTCAAGTTTTTTGCGCTCGCGCTCTTCGCGGCGGCTGCGGTCGTCTTGCGCATAGGAACCGTGAAATTTTATCATCTGGGTTTCAGTTTCATTAATATTTCCGGTCAGGGAATTACTCATTTCCTCGGCAAGATTTGCGCGCAGGCCTCGGCTCCCGGTTTTCATCTTCTCAACAGGAGAGAGGTTTTCAGGCTTATTCAATTCATCTTGGCTCATAGCTTCAATTCCTTAATTAATACACATCACGCAGATAGCGGCCTTGTTCTTCCATATCAGAAAGGTAATCTTCTGCGGCGTCTCTATCGATTGATTTTTTGTCAGAGATAATATCAACCAGTGTTTTATGAACATCCTTGCTCATCGGGTCCTTGGCACCGCAGACATAAAATACCGCGCCATTATCCAGCCATTCAACAACGTCGTCGGCTTGTTCTCGGATGCGGTCTTGAACATAGATTTTTTCATCCTGATCGCGGGAAAAGGCCAAATCAATTTTGTGTAAGACTTCGGTTGCCAGATGTTCCTGCCATTCGGCCTGATAAAGGAAATCGCAATGGGCGTGCTGGTCTCCGAAGAATAGCCAGTTTCGGCCTTCCGAGCCACGTTCGGCGCGCTCGAATATAAAAGAGCGGAACGGTGCAATACCTGTGCCCGGGCCAACCATAATGATGTCCTGATCGTCGGGTGCCAGGTTAAAGAGCTGGTTTTGGCTGATATAGAACGAGATTTTATCACCTTCCTTGAGGTCTGCCAGATATTTTGAAGCTAAGCCATAGCCGATAGTGCCGTCTTCCTTGGTGTAAGTGGCCAAGGCAACTGTCATGTGAATTTCGTCTTCATGGTAGGAGGGCGATGATGCAATAGAATATAGGCGCGGTGTTTCATTTTCATCGGGTAATATAATGCCAATCGCATCACCGCAAGAATAATGGATGTCATCATCATACGTCACTTCGATATGGTAGGTCTGTTTTTGGGAATCTATGTCATTGAGGATCAGCGTATCTTTGATGATGCCTTTTACCGGTTCAAGGCGCGTATAGCCTTTGCCTGTGTGAAGGGTTTGTTCTTCTGTCACCACCACAATTTGGGGGGCTGTGCCTGCATGTCCGGCAAGTTTATTTAAGTTGTTAACGGTGCTTTCAATCCATTTAGGGGTGTAGATTGCATAGTCTACATCAAATAATTCTTTTTCCTGAAATGCTTCACCGCCAAGTCGTTTGAGCTGGGTATCCAGATTAGTAGCCGCGCCACAGAAAATTTCATAACTGCTGTCTCCAAGCCCTAAAACAGCATAAGAAAGATCTTTGAGGCTGTTATCGGCGGCGGCTTTGAGGCGATCAAAAAATGGAATGGAGGTTTCCGGCGGATCGCCTTCTCCGTGGGTGCTGCATAGGAATATGGCTATAGTTTTAGGGTCTATGTCTTCTAGCTTAATGCGGTTTACGGCTGAGTTTTTGACCTTAAAACCTGCGGCCTTGACGGATTTCATAAGGCTTAGGGAAAGAGCTTTGGAATTTCCTGTTTCTGTGGCGTAGTAGATCATAACGGGCGGTTTGTCTGCTGTGCCTTGTGCTTGTGCATCTGTATCCAGACCAATTTGGCCTTGCATGAAACCGGCGAGCCAGACTTTTTGCTCTGGGGTTGTAGAGGATAGGAGTTGATCCAGTAGGGCTTTTTGGTCTTTACTTAGCATCGTGTTGTTTTACGCCTTTTGCTCTTTTACAAGTTTTCCATCAACCATATGAAGGCCGCATTCCTGTGCGTCATCATGTTCCCACCACCAGCGACCGGATCTTGGGTGTTCGCCTTGTTTCACGGCGCGCGTACAGGGCGCACAGCCTATGGATGGAAATCCCTTATCATGAAGTTCGTTATAGGGGATGTTATGTGTTTTTATATAGGTTTTTATTGTCTCCAGATCAATATCAATTAGAGGATAAAATTTTATCAGTTTATGCGCGGCGTCATATTCTGCGATTGGTAAGTTTCCGCGATTTTCGGAATGCTCGCGGCGCAGACCACTGATCCAGATTTTTGTGTTTTTCAGGGCGCGGTTTAATGGCTCTACTTTGCGGACATAACAGCAATCCTTGCGCTTATCCAGTGACTCATAAAAGCCGTTAATCCCGTTACGTTTGACCAGATCCTGAACTTTGTCTGTGTCGGGGTAATAGGTTTCTATTTTAAGATTGGGATATTTTTTGTTTGTTGCTTGAATGACATTATGGGTTTCTTCGAAATGGCGGCCTGTATCAAGGGTAAAGACACGGATAGGAAGATTATTACTTGCGATTAAATGCGTGATGACTTGATCTTCAAAACTAAAGGAAGAAGAAAACGCTATATCATCCTGATCGTCGCTCAGGGATTTTAAACGCTCTTGCCAGCTCATATCGGAGAATTTTTCTATTAAAGTGTCAGGCATATTTTTTCTCCTGTTCCAGATAGGGGAAATAATCTTTTGTTTCTGGTTGCTCCTGTTTCCACTGGTTTTGTTCAGCAAGTCGTGCAACATCGCCCACGATCATGGTGCAAGGCGAGGCGAATTTTGAGTTGTCGTGATCAGTCGCAAATGTGCCTATGGTTGAAGTGTATTGCTTATGGAACGGTGTGGTGCCTTGCTCTATGACGACTAAAGGCGTTTGGGGTGCAAAGCCTATTTCCTGTAGTTTTTGGCACAGAAATCCGTAATGCGGGGTGCTCATGTAAAAGACAAAGGTTTCTTTCTTCGCGTGTTTAAGGCTTTGCCAGAAATCCTCATCATGCAGGGTTTGAGTGTAAAGGGTCAGGAAGCGCACTGATAAAGTTTTTCCGCGCTCGGTAAGCGGGATACCGGCATAGGCCGCGCAGCCATTGGCGGCGCTTACTCCCGGGATGATCTGATAGGGGCAATTCATTTTGCGGGCAATGTCTATTTCTTCTGCGCCATGAGCAAATATTCCCGGATCTCCGCCTTTGAGGCGCACAACGATATTGTTTTTGCCTAAATGCTCTTCAATCAGTTCATCAATATCTTGTTGTTCTTTAAGATGATGATTGCGGGTTTTGCCGACTGCTATTTTGGCCGCATCTTTACGAGCATATTGAGTTAAAAGACTTTGGGGGATCAAGCGGTCATAAAGGATAATATCGGCTTGAGAGATAAGACGAATGGCCTTGAGTGTGATTAGTTCCGGATGGCCGGGTCCTGCGCCGATTAGATAAAGAGCTCCTTTCTTGGTATCAGGCAGGGATTTAATTGCCTTATCCAGTAATTCATCGGCTTTGGCTGTGTTGCCTTCAAGGACTTCTTCGGCAATAGCACCATTAATAATATCTTCGCCCAATAATCGGCGGGGTTGCAGGTTCTTATGGGACTCGCGTAGTTTGGTTTTGCGCTCTTTCATATATGTTATGAGCTTTTCGAAACTTTCCGGCACACTCATTTCAATGCGCTGTTTTATCATGCGCGCGAGTACTGGTGCGATTCCGGAAGATGAGATCGCAATTTGCAGTGGTCCGCGCCGCACAAGGGCGGGGAAGATGAAATCACATAGCGCAGGATTATCAACGACATTGACCCAGATATTGCGTTTATTGCATTCAGCAGCAATAGCAGCATTCAGATCATTATCATTCGTGGCTGCGACAACAATCTTTTTGTCTCTAAGGAAGCTATGGTCATAAGAGGCTTCATGAAAAGTAAAACCATGTTTTTTGCATAGATTAAGGATGGCCTGACTTTGTTTTTCCGCAACAATTTCGACTTTTGCGCCGACACTGGCTAAAGCCTCGGTTTTTGCAGCCGCAATCTCGCCGCCACCTATGACAAGGATAGTGCCGTGTTTCTCCGCATTGATAAATAAAGGCGTAAAAGCCATAGTTATCCTTTTATAGTTGTTTGCATTTATTTTGTGACAGCGTTGCTTCGCTCCTTATGTAGGTTAACTACACGTCGTCGCTTGCGCCTTGTCACAAAATAAAGCCAAACAACTATATTAGTTGAGCATATATCATAAAACAAACAAATATATATTGTAAATACAATTTATTAGTGTATATTATACTCATGCAGCTATTTCCTAATAAATTGCGATTGGCTTTGAACACTGTTCTTTTTATTGTTTGTTACGGCAATGAGATAGAGCCTGTTTCCAGTAAGACCATTGTCGAGCAATGTGAGAATATGAATGACCGCACGCTTGAGCCGGTGTTGCAAAAGCTAGCCAAAGCCAATGTAGTGCAATCAATTAAAGGGGCTAATGGTGGTTATTACGTTGATGATCCCGATAATTTGACTGTGCGCCACGTTGTTGAGGCTATGTTGGATAAGCCGGATAACGGAAAATATACATTTTTGGGTCTTGAGGACGTAGAGCATGAAGCGGCTACAAAGATTTATGACGGGTTGATTGAAAAAACTTCTTATATAAGTTTTGCTCATCTTAAAAACCGTGCACAGGAAAAAGGTCTGATTTCACAGGAAGAACCTGTTTTAAATTTTGTCATCTAGGTGAACTCTTTTTAAAAACGTGACTTTTGGGCGCGTAAGTATTACTTTGTGCGCGTTTGAGTAAAATTTGGTATGGCTGGATGAAAAAACTCATAGTAGTTCTGATTATTTTTAACTTGCATGTTTTGTCTGCGCATGCGGGACCTTTTGGCTGGTTCGAGAAGAAAAAAATTTATGTTGTGAAAGGTCTGGATCAGGATGAAGAGACAAAAACCTATATTGAAAGCATAATTAAGGATCGTTTATCACAAGATATTGATGTCAAAGACGAGCAGGAAAAGCAGGAAATTATTGCTTATTCAGAGCGGCTTGCGATTGATGATCTCAGGCGCGGGCTGCAGGCAAAAGGTTATTATCATGCTATTGTGACTTATCAGGACGGCAAAGGAAAAGGTATTTACCGCGTTGAATCCGGTGAAAAGACACTCATAAAATCTATAAAAACGCTTCCGGAAAAATATAGCGAGTATCTGGAAAACCTTGATCTGAGGGCTGAAAAAGCACTAGTGGCGCAGGATGTTTTAACGGCGCAGTCAAAGCTTTATGATCTGTTGCAAAAGGATAGTTGTGCCTATCAGCTGGATGTGCAGCACAAGGTTATAGCGGATAATGATTTACGCAATGCGGATGTGGAGTTTCATATCGAGCAAGGAAAGCCTGCCTCTTTTGGTCCGGTAGAATTTTCATTTGATGATCATGAAAGTGGTCTTGTTAAAGAGAGCTATTTAAAAAAGCTTGTACCTTGGAAAGAAGGCGAGTGTTTCCGTCATCAGAAAATTGATGATTTGCGCAGTAAGATTTTAGCCTCAGGCCTTTTTTCCAGAGCTGATGTTGTTTTTCCGGACGATGCCGAAGAAGGAGGGGCAATTCCAGTTGAAATAGTGCTGCACCCCAAAGCGCAGCGTAGCGTAAGGGCAGGTGTAAGCTATTATACGGATGAAGGCGTTGGGGTGGCTTTAGGCTGGGAGCACAGGAATTTTCTAGGCGGGGCAGAGAAATTAAATGCTGATTTAGGCCTTTCCGTTCTTGAACAGCGCCTTGATTTGAAGTTGGCTACACCGTTTTTTCTAAGGAAGGATCAAAATCTGGCGCTAAATATCTTTACCACGCGGGAAGATACGGATGCTTATGAGCAGCTTGGAACCGGAGGAGGGTTTCAAATCAAGCGGACGCTTAATAAACGACTATCTGCGACTGTCGGGGCGGATATAGAGCTGACTCGAATTAAGGAAGAAGATGGCAGGGAGGAAACTTTCGGCTTGTTATCACCGCTTGCATCTTTGCTCTATGATAGTCGTGATGATACTCTTGATCCAAAAAAAGGGTGGCTTTTGAGTCTTCGGACCGAACCTTTTATCGACGCATTAGGGGAAAGCGCCCCTTTTATCCGCTCGATTTTCAGAGGTCAGACCTATTATGCGGTGCATAAGAAGGTGACATTGGCGGCGCGCATGGCTTTGGGCGCAATAACCGGTGAGCAAAGTGATGATATTCCGGCTACCAAGCGTTTCTTTGCAGGGGGCGGCGGTTCTGTGCGCGGCTTTGGATTTCAGGAAATTGGTCCGCAAGAGAATAATGATCCTATCGGCGGGCGCTCATTGGTCGAGCTTTCCGGTGAGGGGCGGTTTAAGATAACGAATAAAATTGGGGCTGTGGCATTTGTTGATGCTGGTGATGTGGATGAAAATACCATGCCCAGGTTTAACGATCTATCTGTTGGCGCAGGGGTGGGATTGCGTTATTACACCGATTTCGGGCCGCTGCGATTTGATGTCGGAGTGCCTTTGAATAAAAAAGATAATCTGGATGAAAATTTCCAGATTTATATCTCTATCGGACAGGCATTTTAGTTTCATGGAAAACAAAAAACGGGAAGTAAGGCAGGCCAAGCGATGGTTCTCGAAAGTGATTTTGGGAACAATTTCTGCTGCCTTGCTAGTTATTGTCCTTATACAGGCGGCATTATGGGGGGCTGTGGTATGGCTGAATACGCAAAACGGTCAAGACTGGGTTAATGCGCAAGTCAAAACTGCGCTAGAGGGCAGTGGCTATAGTGTTGAAGTGACAGGTTTAAGTTATCGGCCTTTTACAACGCTTGTCATCAGGGATTTAAAAATCAGGAAAAATGATGCGCTGTTTGTGGAGGGCCGGAATATCTACCTTCATGCAGAATTAATGCCGATGATAGCCAAGGAGTTAATGGTTTCTGCTATAGCCGATCAAATTATAATTCATGAAATTGTAAAACCCAATCCGGAGGAAAAGCGATCTTTGCAGTTACCGTCATTTGCTGAGCTTGCATTACCGGATCTCTATTTTACGCAAATTTCCTTGCATAAAATTTCGGTTAAAGACTTACAACTCTCGGAAAGCTTAAGTTTATCACCGTCTATGTCTGCAAAAATAAATTTCAAGAAAGATCGCGCCAAGGCAAGTGTCCAGATAAAAGAGGATAGTGGCTTTGTTGTTAAAAAACTCTCTCTGGATGCGGTTGTTGATGGTGCGGGGTCATTGGTTTCTTTGAATAAAATAGATGTGACTGGTCATGATTTTATTATGAGTTCCAAGGGGCAATATAACCTAAAAACTCCGAAACTTGATCTGGATGCGGTCATAAAGCTTTTGAATGGAAAGAAGGGCGAGGATATTTTTGCCAAGATCACGGCTGAAAACAGGGATCAAAAAATAGGCGGTGATATCCATATTGAATCTAATATAGGTAAGAATTCCATAGTTTTTAAATCGGCTTATGTCAGTGGAGGCAAGAGTTTTGACCTGAGTTCTATTGATTTAAAGGGTTTTGGCGCGTCTGTACTAGGGCAAGCCTCTTTGGACCAGCAGGCTATATCGGCAAGCGGCTCTGCAAGTATGGCGGATACAGCCATAGAACAGTTTGAGCTCGATATTAGTCACGCTCAGACACCCTATAAGGTTTCATTCTCAGCGACGGGAACGCGAGAGGGTCATCTTATTGCGACTGGTTTGTCTTTTGACGCTGATCCAGTGAACACGGTAATTGATAAACTTTCCGGTCATATTAAGCTTAAGGAAAGTGCTGTTGGTCTTTCCGGTTTTGCCGGCATGGAAAAGCTTGATCTAAAACTGGATTTCAAGAATTTTTCCTTGCTGGATTTGCCGAGCAATATGGGGACAGTGTCCAGAAATTTATTTTTAAACGGGAAGCTTAGTGTTTTGGGATCTCCTGATGTTCCGGTGCTAAACTCGGATTTTAGTATAAGGCCAGCAGATGGGAATCCGAATGTTACCATCAAAGCCAAGGGCGGCTATAAAGATAAAGCCTTAAGTTACGATTTTGGGGCGAGTGGTCAGGGAATTAAGGCCCTGACGGGAAACATATCCATGCCGGCACATTTATCTTTGAAGCCATTTGTGTTTGATCTAAAATCTGATACGGCTATTGGTGGAAATATAGAAGCTAATTTGGATGTCATGTCCTTAGCCGCGCTTGTCTTGCCACCTGATCAGGAAGTCTCGGGGACTTTGCATGCATCCGGACAGATCAAGGGGGTTTTGGAGAAACCTGATATTGTTCTTGATGTCATGATGAATAAGGGCACATATCACCATAAAGGCTTAGGATTTCAGCTTAAAGATATAGATTTAAAGGCTGGAATATCTGACGGGCGAGCTACGTTGACATCTTTGAGTGCTACGGACGGGGAGGATGGATCACTTAAGGCTTCCGGTTTTTATGATCTTGCGAAAAACAGCTTTGATATTGATGTGTCTTCAAGAAATCTCCATGCTTTGCAAGACAAGATGATTGATGGGAGTGTGGATCTTGATGTTGACTGGCAAGGTGATTTTAAAAATTCACTTGTGAAAGGTGAGATTACAACCCAAAAAATCACAGTGACGATCCCGCATCGTTTTTCACAGACTATTCCAAGCTTAAACATTGTGAAGTCTTCGGATAAGAAGAAAAAAATAGAACCCTTTGGAGAAAATATAGCACTTGATATCTCGGTCAAAGCGCCGCAGCAGATTTTTGTCAGTGGCTGGGGTCTGGATGCCGAGTTTGGCGGTGCTTTGGATATTGGTGGCACTGTGTACAAGCCGGTTATAGAGGGAGAATTTGAGTCTTTGCGCGGGAAATATAAGGAATTTGGCAGACGTTTTGAAATTGAACATGCAAAAATTTTCTTTAAAGGCGAGTCTCCTCCTTCGCCGCAAATTGATGTTTTAAGTGCGACTGAAGCCGAGGATATTACCGCAAAAATTGGAATTAAAGGGTATATTCAAAAGCCTTCCATAAGCTTTTCTTCTGTGCCGGATTTGTCGGAAGATGAGATTATATCTCGCATCCTGTTCGGTAAATCTATGGAAAAAATTACACCGTTTCAAGCCGTTGAGCTGGCGCAAACGCTGCAACGTTTTTCCGGTAGCGGTGGTGGAGCATCAGGTTTAAATCCTATGGGGCTGGTTAAGGGGTTAACCGGTCTGGATGATGTTCGTGTTGATACGGATGAGGAGGGAGAGACTACTGTCGGTGCAGGCAAGTATCTGACGGACAAGGTTTATCTTGAATTTGAAACAGGGACGGGAGAGAATGCAGGCGGCGCTAATCTGGAAGTCGAGCTTACGCCTCATATCTCAATTGAAAGTGAAATTGGACAGGATGCGCAAGGCGGGGCGGGTGTGTTTTGGAACTGGGATTATTAGGGCATATGACACTATCGCTTGCTGCTTGCTGCAAATGATGGTTTTCTGCGCTTCCGGTACTCAAATACCTTGTATGTATGTTCCGTTCCGGTTCTCGAAAACCATCATTTTCGCTGCGCGATAAACGCAGTGTCATACGCCCTAAAATTCTTTCAAGGTGAATATTAAATCTGATCCTCAAAACACTCTTTGGTTTTAGATTTAGCTTACTTTCCTTAGAAAATACGGGATAGGCTGGATTTAATGTCCTCGACAATCAGATAGAGTGCTGGAATTAATATCAGGGTCAGGAATGATGCGAATAGTACGCCAAAGCCCAGAGATACTGCCATAGGAATCAGAAACTGCGCTTGACGCGAGGTTTCCAAAATCATTGGTCCAAGCCCTATAAAAGTCGTGGCAGTTGTCAGGACAATAGGGCGGAAGCGCTGCGCAGCACCATCGATCACCGCGTCATGGGCCGAAAGACCGTTTTTGCGGCGATTATTAATCATATCAATCAGGATAAGAGAACCGTTTATCACTACTCCTGCTAGTGCGATAATGCCGAACATGCTGACAATGCTGATATTGATGCCCATAATCATGTGTCCCATAACAGCGCCGATAATGCTAAAAGGGATGGCAACCATAATCATTAGGGGTTGGACGTAGCTACCGAACATTATTGCCAAGATGCCATACATGACAAATACAATGAGAATCATACCTGTTTTAAGGCTGTTCAAACTATCACGCATATCGGCTTGCTGGCCCTCATAAGAATAGGTCAGACCCGGATATTTTGTGATAATTTCCGGCAGGACGTCATCTTTCAAGGTTTGTAGTAAAACCGAAGTTTCAGAACGAGGGTAGACATCAGATTCTACAATCAAGGTACGCTGGCGGTTGCGGCGGTTAATGGTTGTAAAGGCACGGCCTTCAGTATAATTCACAACATCACGTAACATGACATCGGCCCCATTGGGGGTTTTAATCATCATATTCTGGAAGAAATATTCTGAATCCCGTTCGTGTTTTGGCAGTAAAACGAGAACACGAACTTCATTGCGGCCGTTTTGCTGCTTTAAGGCTTCGCTGCCATAGAAAGCGCCGCGCACTTGCCGTCCTATATCAGCAGGGCTTAGGCCGAGTGTATAGCCTAGATCACTGACTGTGAAATCAAATTGTCTTTTTCCTTGTGCGGAGCCGTCATTGATGTCACGTGTCGCCGGGTATTCGGCCAGTTTTTCTGCAAGGTCAATAGCAGCTTTGTCCAGAATATCTGTATTGTTATGACTTAGCTCGATTGTTAGAGCCGCACCGCCACCGGGTCCGCCAAGGTTTTCTTTAAATATAAGGGATTCAAGTCCTGAAAGTTGCCCAGTTCGTTCCCTCCAGAGGTTTGTGAATTTTTTGGTACTTATGGGCCGGATTTCAGGATCTTGAAGAAAAGAAAAAATTTGTATTTTATTTTCATTGACTTCGCTATAGACGCCCTTGGCTAATTTTTCCTGACCAAACTCCTCGACAATGCTTTGTGCGGCGTCCAGCATTTTTTGCTCAACCGTTTTTACGAGGCGATCCGGTGATCCGACTGGCAAGACGGCAACTCCGTATGAGAAATCTGATTCCGGCGGATCAAAAAGAACCATGCCCA